>CANHUM010000177.1 GCA_947463845.1 Comamonadaceae bacterium | reverse complement strand
CAAGATCTGGCACGTTGTAGCGCAAGGCGTTCGCCGGGGGCTGCGTGGTGCAGGCGCTCAACAACGCCAGCATGATCAGGCTCAAAGGCCAGTGTGCGTTCATTTGGTCTTCCTCTTGGGGAGATGCTAGCGGCAAACATGGTCAGCACCCAGTGAATACGTGACAAGGGCGGGCTGCACGTTTTTGGGTTGACTTCTTGTGGTGCAGACCTTGAGCGCAAACACAGTCTGGACGCGTTGGACAGTCAAACTTTGCCGCGCTCAAGAGACGTTCATTGCATCAGCGGCCGCGTGCTGGCCAGTTTGTCGAGCACTGTTTGCATGTTGTCCAAGTCCACATCGTCTCCAATGCTGCCGTCTTCACGCACCCATTTCAGGCGATCGCCATAGGGTGTGAGGAACAAAACCTTGCCGTATTGCTGCGGCCAATGCTTGGATTTGCGCGACGCGTCCTTGGTGTCGTCTTTGGTTTCGATCAGGCGGGCAATGGGCGCATCTGTGGGGGTGTGCCTGATACACACGACAAAGTCTGGATAAAAGTAATTGTCATGTTCAGCCCGCACCACCCGAACGGCATAGGGCTTGTTGCGCGGGTTGCGGTGCCACCAGACCACAAATTCGGCGCGGTCCAGCGCCCGCGACAAGGATTCTTCCAGCGGATTGCCAAACCAAGTGTCGTCATACTTGCCTTGCACCACCGGACCGTCGTTCAGCTCAAAGGTCTTGTCGCTCATCCAGGCCCGGTCATCCACCACCAGCATGTGCGGAATTTGATCTGCCAAATCGCGAGAGGGTGGAATCACGCCGTAAATGTTCTTGGCCGAAGGTGTCAAATGCAGCCCCTCTGGAAACACCATATGGTCGGGCAAGGGTGCCGCGTCAACTAGGCGGGCTTGCCGGGCGATCTCGCTGAACATCAACTCCTTAAGTGGCTGCGCTTGCTTGATGATCACCCAATGCGCAGCATCCCTTGACAGGCGCTTGAGCTCGGTCTCGTCGGGTTGGTGATTTTGGCTGAAGTTGTCTGCAAATTCGACAATGGCGGGGTGAAGCCGGCTGGCCAGTGTTTCCACCACGATGCGGCAATCTTCGTCTTCGGCTTGAGGCAGCGTCTTAAGCGCTGATCGGGCCTGACGTGCCAAGGCATTGCGGTCGGTGAACACCTGAATTTCGAGGGTGTAAGTTGATCCCACGGTCAACTCGGTGTGTTGTTCTTTTTCCTTGATTCGGTTGAACGCAGCCCTGACGGCCACCTTTTTCAACTCTTCACTGATCTCCAGCCGGATCGCCGCCGTGCGTGAAATCTCGGACATGTCATCCAGCACTGGCTTAACCTCGGTCTTTAGGCGTTGGGTCAACCCCGGCAGGGCTTCGTTACGGCGGTACACCTTCAGGCCGTGCTGTCCCAGTGCTTGGACCAGTTCCTCTCGGGTGTTCACGGATTGCTTTAAAAGCTGGGGCGAACTGCCTGCATGCACTGTAGGTTTGACTTCGTCCAGTGGCACGGTCGGAGTGCTCTCAAATCCGGCCGGATCATATGTTGTTAACCAATCGGCTTGCGCAGGCGTGTGCGTCAGACCCACAAAAAGGGGTGCGCCCGTGAACGGGGCCGCAGTGGGTCGGAGGAATTGCCGTTCAGGCACGGGGGTGTCAAAAACAACCGGTTCTTGGGTAACAGGCCGGTTGCCATACGACACCGCACCTGAAACGGTTTGCCGCACCATCAGCTTTTCGGTCTGACCCTCCAGCTGGCTCTTCACGGCCGCATTGGCCTTGACCGCAGCTTCAAAGCCCGATTGCGCGGCAGCATTGCCCAAATAGACAAAGGCCGTGTTCAAGTCGGCCGGAATCTCTTGTGGTTTGGCAAAGGCATCGCGTACCGGGCGGGCCACGCGCATGATCCGGCCCACAAACTGCATCGCAAAATCGTTGTCGTTGACCACTTTGGTGCTGGCCAGCACAAAAGCCCTTGGCGCGTCAAAACCTGTTCCGGCCGACTGTTTGAAGATCAGCACCTGTTTGCTGCTGTTTTGGGCAATTGCCGACATCATCACTGGGTCGGGTTCGTCCGAAGAGTGCTTGCCAATGGCGTCGGCCGGTACATGGCAGTGACGGATCAAAATCTCTTCGGCCTCTTCCACGGTTTTTTCGCCGTTGGCCACCTGTACCAGCAGCAAGGGTGTCAGGTTCACGCCCGCTTGGGCCAGCTGCTGCGCGATTTTTTGGTTGCGCTGCCAGCTTTGATAGAGCACGGTGCGGTTCAAGTCGGCCACATGGGCCATGTTGTCGCCCAGGTTGTAGACCACCGCCTCGATGTATTTTTTGTTCAGTCGGGCTTGCACCACCTGATCGCGGCCGATGCTGAAAGCTGCTCTGGCCCCCAAGCCCGCATGGTGCAAAAAAGCGTTCAGTAAATCGTCCTTGGGCGTGGCTGTTGCCATGATCAGGTAGTCCGGTGACAGCCACTTGGCAAATTGGCCAAACTCGGTACTTTTCTTCAGGCCGATGTGGGCCTCGTCCACCACCAGGCCCACTTGTAAACCGTGGGCACGCGCCCGCGCCACAAACGCGGCCAGTGTGCGCACCTCGTCGTCGCCGTCCACGTCATAACCGCCCTGGCGTGACTGGGCCCGTGCCACAGCTTGCGCTGTGGACAACAGCACCATGCCGTTGTGCGCCTCCTGGTTGCGCCCCTGACTCAGAAAGCAAGGTGCCAGACTCGGTGCATTGGCGCGCAAGCCGTCTTCGGTTTGCTGCACCAGCGTCACAAAGGGCACAAACCAGAACCAGACCACGGCGCGTTCGGCGCAAACCCGCTCCAGCACCTGGCTCATGACATAGGTTTTGCCGGCGCCCGTGGGGGCTTGCAGCAGGCAAGGCGGAGAAGGCTGGCGCAGCAAAGCCCGGCTCATGCCCTGGATCAGTTCGTTTTGAAAGCGCTCGGGCTGCACGGCCGTGCTTTGTGCGGACATTGCAATGCTGGCCATGGGCTGCGGCAAGGTTTCGACTGGCGTGGTCTGCATGGGGTTCGTGACGGGTGTCGGCGTGTGGGTGCTCATGCCTGAACCTCTTGGGTGGCGGTGGCGTTGTTTTGCGTGTCGGTTTGGGCGTCAGGCGCGAGGTTGCGCAAGCTGCTGATTTGCCCTTTGAGCAAGGCGTCGGTGATGGAATACGTCACCGCCTCGATGCCTCGCTCTTGCAGTAACTCGGCCATGGCTTTGGGGCGGGGGCCATACACCACCAGCCGGGCCACGCCATGGCGAGCGGGCAGGGCGGCCAACTCGTTCATGGCTTTGGGGGTTGCTTTGGCGCAAAACACGGTGAGCCAGTCGCTGCCCTTGGCCACCACTTGCAGTGGGGCGTTGGATGACTCGGCAGGCACAAAACCCGTCTCGCGCAGGGCCGTGAGCAGCGCGGCGTGCTGGGGTGTGGCTTCAAAGTCCAGATCGGCAGCTTCCACTCTGTCCATTTGCAGGTAGGCAAAACTGGCGCTGTAGCCTTCGTTTTGGATCACGCGGCGCATGCGCTCAGCGCACACATCGCGGCACAAGTTTTTATTGGGCTCTTGGGTGGTGGTCTCGGTGCTGCTGCACAAAATGAAGCGCCGCTTGCCGCCGTCCTGGGCGTTGAGTGTCAGCACTGCGTGGCCGGTGGTGGCACTACCCGCAAAAAAGTCCAGCACGGTGTCACCGGGGCGGGTGGCTTGGGCGAGCAGGCCCTCAATCAGGGAAAACGGTTTGGCGTAATTGAAGGCCCGGTCGCCAAAAATTTTTGCAATTTGTCGTGCGCCTTCTTGGTTGGTTGCGGAGACCAAATTGTTTTCGGCCTCGTAATCACCTTCTTCAAACTGCGGCACGATCCAGCTGCTCAATGGTTGTGTCTGGTTGCGCAAATCGGCCTTGTAGCGTTTGAACTGCGGGCGTCCAAAACCCACGCGCTTGCCTACCCAGAACGCCAGATTGGGCAGATCGCGGCGCAACAAGGGAGTTTTTCCACTTTTTGGAACGTCACCAGAGTCAATGGCTGCCAACAAATCGTCCATGGTTTCCCATGTAGAAACGCGTTGATCAGGACCGGGAAAGATGATTTGTTTTAGATGAATGAACTCTTCCATGGTTTTGGTCTGAACCGTTTGGCCCTCTTTCAGGCGGCTTTCTGTGGCGTAGACCCAAACCCGGTCCGGGTTGGGCGGGTAGACGATGTTCGTCAATTTGTCCACCAAGGGGTAATACAAGTTG
>CANHUM010000176.1 GCA_947463845.1 Comamonadaceae bacterium | reverse complement strand
TGGCGATCTGCCTGCAGGGGTTCTGAAAACCCTGCGCCTGGCCCAGGTCCCCCCGTCGGCTTTGAGCGTGGTGGTGGCCCCCGTGCCTGCAGACACCCGCACCGCACAAGCTGCCGAGCCCCGCTTGTCGCACCATCCGCACAACAGCGTCAACCCAGCATCGGTCATGAAGCTGTTCACCACTTATGCGGCATTGAGTCTGCTCGGACCAGACCACATTTGGCGCAACCGGGTATACACCGACGGTCCTGTGCGCGATGGCGTGCTGCATGGCAACCTGATCGTACGCGGCAGTGGTGACCCCAAACTGGTGATGGAGCGCTTGCAGGCGCTGTTGGTCCAGGTGCAAGCCGCAGGCGTGCGCGAAGTGCGTGGCGACATGGTCCTGGACCGCAGCGTTTTTGACGTGCGCGAACGCAGCGAGCCCTTTGACGACGAACCCTTGCGCCCCTACAACGTGGGACCCGACGGCTTGTTGCTGAATTTCAAAGCCGTGATTTACAAGTTCACGCCCGACCCGGCCAACGGCCATGTGCAAGTGCGCTTTGAACCGCCACTGGCCGGTCTTTCGGTGACCCCCCAGCTGCCTTTGACGTCCACGCCCTGCAGTGACTGGCGTCGCCAGGTGCAGGCCGACTTCAGCCAGCCCTTGCAGGTCCGGTTTGCAGGCGGCTATCCCGCCAGCTGTGGCGAACGGGAATGGCCCGTGGCCTTTCCAGAGCCCGCCCAATACGCACCGCGGGTGTTGCAAGCCATGTGGGCGGGTGCCGGGGGACAACTGAGCGGACAAGTGCGCTACGGGACCCGCCCGACCCATGCGCGCTTGCTGCTGGAGGCGCCTTCATTGCCCCTGTCGGAAGTGATCAAAGACATCAACAAGTTCTCCAACAACGTGATGGCCCAACAGTTGTACCTGTCGCTCTCGAGCGAGATGGGGGCACCCGGGCGCTTTGAAGCCTCACGCCTGCGCTTGTCGCAATGGTGGCGTCACGGCTTTCCTGAGCAGGTGGAACCCGTGCTGGAAAACGGCTCGGGCCTGTCGCGCACCGAGCGCAGCACAGCACATGCATTGACCGCCCTGCTGCAAGCCGCGGACGCCAGCCCCCACGCGCGTGCATTCACCGACTCACTGGCCGTGGCGGGCGTAGATGGCACGGCCGCTCGCCTGAAAGATCGCCACCCCCAATCGCCGGTGATCGGCAATGCCTGGCTGAAAACCGGCTCACTGCGCGATGTGGTTTCGGTGGCAGGGTATGTGCAAGGCCAAAGCGGCCAGCGCTACACCTTGGTGGCTGTGCTGCACCACCCCCATGCCCACCAGGCCAGGGCTGCGATGGATCAGCTGCTGGAATGGACCGTTCGTGACCTGGATTCGAACACAGCCAGCCGCCGCTCACGCCTAGACTCTGACCGCCCCACCGCACAACGCGGCGCAGCGCGTTGAAGCCCTCTGGCCTACCGAAGGACCAAGCATGAACCTCATTGACTGGGTCGGCTCTTTGGCCGCCTTCCTGACCACCGCCAGCTTCATCCCGCAAGCCTGGCAGACCTTTCGCACCCGCGACGTGAGCGGCATCTCGCTGGGCATGTACAGCCTGTTCACCGTGGGGGTGGCCCTGTGGCTGGTCTATGGCATCTTGCTGGTGGCCTGGCCCATCATCATCGCCAACAGCATCACCACCAGCCTGGCGCTGATGATTTTGGTGATGAAGCTGCGTTACCGTTGACGCCGCCTCAGGCAGCGGCCCTTTGCAAGCGATCGCGCACGCCTTCCCACTCAGGCGTATCGGGCGGCAGCTGCACCCAGATTTGCGTGACGCCCTGGGCGTCCAGATCGCGCAACACGCTGAACAAATCGTGCGCCGCTTGCTCGGCTGTGGTGGCCTGCTGGCGCCACAACACCCCAGCGCCTACGCCTGAACCCATGCTCTGTTCGCTCGCAGGTCGTTTGGCCGACCACAGCCCCAGATTGTTGGCGTGCGGCCCCAGAGCTTGCAGCTTCTGGGCGATCTCATCTGCCGACATCAGGCGCACCTTGGCTCGGGGCGCGTAGTGCGATTCGAGCGTGCCCGAGGCACGGGGTGCGGGCTGGCCCAACACTGCTTGCGGCGCGTCCTTGTCCAGTACGGGGCGACCGCCAGCGGTTTCAATTTGCGCCCGCGTGATGTGTCCGGGGCGCAGCAGAACCGGCTCGCCGCGGGTGCAGTCGATGATGGTGGACTCGATGCCCACGGCGCAGTCGCCACCGTCCAAAATGAGTAAGTCAGGACCCAACTCGGACTGCACATGTGCGGCGCTGGTGGGGCTGACGCGGCCAAAGCGGTTGGCACTGGGGGCCGAGACGCCCAGCACGCCCAGCGGCAGGCAAGCTTGCAACACCGCTTGCGCCACCGGGTGCGAGGGGCAACGCAGACCGATGGAGTCTTGCCCACCCGCAGAAGCGCTGGCCACGCCGCTTCGGCGCGGCAGGATCAAGGTGAGTGGGCCGGGCCAAAAAGCGGCCATCAACGCTTGCGCAAACTCGGGCACCTTCTCGGCAAACAAAGGCACTTGTTCCCGGCTGGCCACATGCACGATCAGCGGATGGTCGGCAGGACGACCCTTGGCCACAAAGATTTTCGCCACCGCCGCGTCGTCGCTCGCGTTGGCGGCCAATCCGTACACCGTCTCGGTGGGCAAGCCCACCAACTGACCGTCGCGCAAGGCTTGTGCAGCCTGCACGATGGCAGCATGGGAAGCACTCAGGATCATGGCGGTCTTTAAAACGCTTCAATGCCCAGCAATGCGGCCGCTTGCAAAGCAGTCGCCCGCGCGGCATCAGGCGTGGCCCCGGTGATGTTCAGGTGGCCCATCTTGCGGCCAGGGCGGGCCGACAACTTGCCGTACAGGTGCAAGTGCGTGCCAGGCAGCGCCAGCACCTGGCCCCAGGGGGGGCTGGTCGGGCCTTTGCCGGTGGGCGTGACTTCGGGCCACAGATCGCCCAGCAAGTTGAGCATGATGGCGCTCGAATGCTGGCGTGGCTGCGTCAGCGGCAAACCCGCCAGTGTGCGCACCTGCAGGTCGAACTGCGACTGGTCGCAGGCGTTCATGGTGTAGTGACCGCTGTTGTGCGGGCGCGGTGCCATTTCGTTGACGACCAGCTGGCCGCCTTCGAGCAGGAAAAACTCCACGCACAACACGCCCACGTAATTCAAGCCCTCGGCAATCGCACGGGTGGCGGCCACCGCTTGCGCAGCCACGTCAGCCGGCACGGCGCCTTCGTACACGCTGGTCACAGCCAGAATGCCGTCGCGGTGCACATTCAGTTGCACCGGAAAATTCACCATCTGCCCATCGGCACCACGCGCCACGATGACCGAACATTCGGCCTGCAGTGGCAGCACTTTTTCGAGCACGCACGGCACACCCTTCAACTCGGCCCAAGCTCTTGTCAATTCCTCGCGGGTTTTGACGCGGATCTGGCCCTTGCCGTCGTAACCCATGCGCGCGGTCTTCAAGATGCCTGGCAGCAAATCGTTGCCCACAGCCGCCAATTGCTCAGCGGTCTCAATCACGGCATGCGGCGCGACCGGCACGCCGCAACGCACAAAGTGGGCCTTTTCGGCGGCGCGGTCTTGCGCGATGGCGACCGATTCGGACGCCGGGGCCACCGGGCGGTGAGCGCCCAGCGTCATCAGCGCGGGTGCAGGCACGTTTTCAAACTCGGTGGTGATGGCAGCGCAGCGCTGCATCAGCTGGGCCAGCCCCTGCTCATCGAGGTAGTCGGTCTGAATGTGGTGGTGGCTCACCAAACCGGCGGGGCTGGCGGCGTCAGGGTCGAGCACCGCTGTGAAGTAACCCATGGCCTGCGCCGCCTGCACGAACATGCGGCCCAACTGCCCACCACCCATCACCCCCAGCGTGGCCATTTGGCCATTGACCATCGACCCCGGCAAGATAGCGCGGCTCATGCGGCACCCACGGGCGGCAGTGTCATGGCACGCGCAGCGGCAGTTTGCTCGGCGCGGAAGGCTTCGAGCTTTAGGCGCAACGCGGCATCGTGGTTGGCCAACATGGCCACGGCAAACAGGGCCGCGTTGGCCGCACCGGCCGCGCCAATGGCAAAGGTGGCCACCGGCACGCCCTTGGGCATCTGAACGATGCTGTGCAGCGAATCCACGCCCGACAGGGCTTGGGTCTGCACCGGCACACCCAGCACCGGCACCACGGTTTTGGCCGCGATCATGCCGGGCAAATGCGCCGCACCGCCCGCGCCCGCGATGATGGCC
>CANHUM010000175.1 GCA_947463845.1 Comamonadaceae bacterium | reverse complement strand
CCGTGGAAAAAGCCAAAGAGCTGATCGCCGGCGGCGACTTCATGCAGGTGCAGGTGGGTCAGCGCATCAAAAAGCGCTACACGGAGAGTCCAATGTCCTTGTACCGGGCGTTGCGCTCGCTCAACCCCAGCCCCTACATGTACTTCTACAACTTCGGCGACTTCCACGTCGTCGGGGCCAGCCCTGAGATCCTGGTGCGCCAAGAACAAACCGAGGCCGGCGCCAAAGTCATCATCCGCCCTTTGGCGGGCACACGTCCCCGTGGTGCGACGCCCGAAAAAGACAAGGCTGCCGAGCAGGAACTCATCAATGACCCCAAGGAACGGGCCGAGCATGTGATGTTGATCGATCTGGCCCGCAACGACATTGGGCGCATCGCCCAGATCGGCTCCGTCAAGGTGACCGAGGCCTTTGTGGTCGAACGCTACAGCCATGTCATGCACATCGTGAGCAATGTTGAGGGACTGCTGAACGAAGGCATGAGCAACATGGACGTGCTCAAAGCCACGTTCCCGGCGGGCACTCTGACAGGGGCGCCCAAGGTGCACGCCATGGAGTTGATTGACCAGTTCGAGCCCGTCAAGCGCGGCATCTACGGTGGTGCATGTGGTTACATCAGCTATGCGGGTGACATGGACGTGGCCATTGCGATACGCACCGCCGTCATCAAGGACCAGACGCTGTATGTGCAGGCTGCGGCCGGCGTGGTGGCCGATTCGGTGCCCGAGATGGAGTGGCGCGAAACCGAACACAAGGCGCGTGCCTTGCTGCGGGCCAGTGAGTTGGTTGAAGAAGGCTTGGAGTGATCATGACCTCAAAAATCAAGCTTCTCATGGTCGACAACTACGACTCTTTCACCTTCAACATCGTGCAGTATTTCGGAGAGTTGGGTGCCGAGGTCGAGGTTTTTCGTAACGACGAAATCACCTTGGAAGGTATCGCTGCACGCCAGCCTGACCGTTTGGTGATCTCGCCTGGCCCCTGTTCGCCTGCCGAGGCGGGCATATCGGTCGCAGCCATTCAACATTTCGCAGGCCAGTTGCCCATCTTGGGTGTGTGCCTCGGGCACCAAAGTATTGGCGCAGCTTTTGGCGGCAAGATCGTTCGGGCGCAGGAATTGATGCATGGCAAGACCAGTGTCATCACCACCACGCAAGAAGGCGTGTTCGCTAGCTTGCCTCAGCAGTTCACCGTTAACCGCTACCACTCCCTGGCGATTGAGCGGGCCACTTGCCCGCCTTGCCTGAAAGTCACGGCGTGGACGGACGACGGCGAAATCATGGGCGTGCGCCACACCGAGCTGGACATCGAAGGCGTGCAGTTCCACCCCGAATCCATCCTGACCGAGCATGGTCATGCCATGCTGAAAAATTTCCTGATTCGGCCTTGATGCCGAACGACTGCCTGTCCACCGATTAACTTTTGGAACACTGACATGCCCATCACCCCTCAAGAAGCGTTGCAACGCACCATCGAGCACCGCGAAATCTTTCACGACGAGATGCTCAAGATCATGCGGATGATCATGAACGGCGAATTGTCGCCCGTCATGACTGCGGCGCTCATCACCGGTTTGCGCGTGAAAAAGGAAACCATTGGTGAGATCACCGCTGCCGCTCAAGTGATGCGCGAGTTCTCGACCAAGGTGCATGTGGCCGACCCCACCCATCTGGTGGACATTGTGGGCACGGGGGGTGATGGCGCGCACACCTTCAACATCTCGACCTGCGCCATGTTTGTGGCCGCTGCAGCCGGCGCCAAAACCGCCAAGCATGGCGGGCGCAGCGTCAGCAGCAAATCAGGCAGCGCCGATGTGGTGGAGGCGCTGGGGGGCAACATCAACCTCAAACCCGAACAGATCGCGCGGTCGATCGAAGAAGTGGGCATTGGATTCATGTTTGCGCCCAACCACCACCCCGCCATGAAAAACGTGGCTCCGGTTCGCAAGGAGTTGGGTGTGCGAACGATCTTCAACATCTTGGGGCCGTTGACCAATCCGGCCAGCGCCCCGAACATTTTGATGGGCGTGTTCCATTCCGATCTGGTGGGCATTCAGGTGCGAGCCCTGCAACGCCTGGGTGCCGAACACGCGGTGGTCGTGTATGGGCGTGATGGCATGGACGAGATCAGCCTGGGCGCTGCCACCCTGGTGGGTGAGCTGAAAAACGGGCAGATCACCGAATACGAAATTCACCCGGAAGACTTTGGCCTGACCATGGCCAGCAACCGGGCGCTCAAGGTGGACACGCCCGAGCAGTCCATGGCCATGTTGCGAGGCGTGCTCGACAATGAGCCTGGCGCGGCGCGGGACATCGTCATGATCAACGCGGGGGCAGCTTTGTATGCAGCCAATGTGGCCAGCAGCATCGCTGATGGCCTGGAGCGTGCCCGCGTGGCGATTGAGTCGGGCGCGGCCAAAGCCAAGCTCGCGCAGTTTGTGGCCTTTGGTCAAAGTGCCGCTTGAAGCGGGCCTAAGTGGTGACAATCGGTGCCACCGAGCCCGCACAGAAAGAACATCATGAGTGACATCCTCGACAAAATCGTCGCCGTCAAGCGCCAAGAAGTGGCGGCCGCACTGAAGCAAAAACCCCTGGCCATGGTGCGTGCTGACGCTGAAAGCCGCGTGCTGACCCGTGACTTCGAGGGCGCGATGCGTGCCAAGATCGCGGCAGGTCAGGCAGCTGTGATTGCCGAAATCAAGAAGGCCAGCCCGTCCAAAGGCGTGTTGCGGGCTGACTTTATCCCTGCCGATATCGCCCAAAGCTATGCCGAATTTGGCGCTGCCTGCCTCTCCGTTCTGACAGACAAGCAGTTCTTTCAAGGCAGCGTGGATTACCTCAAGCAAGCCCGTGCCAGCTGCAACTTGCCGGTATTGCGCAAGGACTTCATGATCGATGCTTACCAGGTGTATGAGGCCCGGGCCATGGGGGCCGATGCCATCTTGCTGATTGCCGCTTGTCTGGACGACGGCCAAATGGCCGAGATGGAAGCGGTCGCGCGCAGTCTGGACATGGCCGTGCTGGTGGAGGTGCATGACAGGGCCGAACTGGAACGCGCCCTTCAGCTGAAAACCCGGCTGGTTGGCATCAACAACCGCAATCTGAAAACTTTCGAGGTGTCCTTGCAAACCACCTTGGACATGCTGCCTGATGTGCCGGCCGACCGCTTGCTGATCACCGAAAGTGGCATTCAAACTCCGGAAGATGTCCGGCGTATGCGGGATGCGAAAGTCAACGCCTTCTTGGTCGGCGAGGCCTTCATGCGTGCCAGCGATCCCGGCGAGGCGCTGGCCCAACTTTTTGCCTGATGACGCACCTGGAGGTCCAGCAAGCGCTCGATTTGGACGACGCGTCCCGGGGTGCTCACACTTTGACGCGCTGGCCGCCTGATCTGTCGGCGCTCGATCCGAGCTGGGACAGGCTGGTCCGGGACTTTTTGAACAGCTCGGCTGGGCAGGTCTTGTCCTCCCGTTTGGGTGAGGATTTGGCGGCTGGCCACACGATCTACCCGCCTGAGCCATTCAAGGCGCTGGATTTGACCCCCTTGGACCGTGTCCGTGTGGTGATTCTGGGTCAAGACCCTTACCATGGCCCGGGTCAGGCGCATGGGCTGGCGTTTTCGGTGGCGCCAGGGGTGCGCATTCCGCCCAGTTTGCGCAACATCTTCAAGGAGCTTCAACAGAGCCTGGGCGTGCCCACGCCGAGCAATGGATCGCTGATGCATTGGGCGCAGCAGGGTGTTTTGCTGCTCAACACCACTTTGACGGTTGAGGCCGGGCAGGCAGCCAGTCATGCCCGTTGGGGTTGGGATGTTTTGACCGATGCCTTGGTGACGGCCGTAGCCCAAAGTGCCAGGCCGGTGGTGTTCATGTTGTGGGGCGCACACGCGCAGGCCAAAAAAGCCATGTTGGAGGCTGTTCCGGGCGCTTCTAGGCACTTGGTTTTGCAAGCCAACCACCCCTCGCCCCTGTCCGCCTTGCGCCCGCCCGTTCCTTTTTTGGGTTGCGGCCATTTTGCGCGGGCCAATCAATTTCTGGTCGAAACCGGCTCAACAGCCATCACATGGTGAAAAGTTCCCGGGCGGTTGCGGTGCATCAGAAAAAGATGGCATAATCTAAGACTCGCTTCTGGAGGGGTGCCCGAGTGGCTAAAGGGGGCAGACTGTAAATCTGTTGGCTTACGCCTACACTGGTTCGACTCCAGTCTCCTCCACCAGCAAACTGGCTAATGCCGGCTTGATTTGAGCAATTGGAAATGGTTTCCAAGCATTGG
>CANHUM010000174.1 GCA_947463845.1 Comamonadaceae bacterium | reverse complement strand
CTTGTCACCGGCTGCGCCGCGTGGGGCCGGACGGGCGGCGTTGCGGTTGTCACCACCACGGTCTTCCCAGCGACCGCCTTGACGAGGACCATCCTGACGGGCGTCTTGCCGAGGGGCAGGGCGGTGATCACCACGGTCCCAAGGGTGAGCAGGCGCTGCGCGCTGATCAAAGCGAGGTGTTTCATCGCGAAAGTGGCCGCGTGGGGCGCGGTTGTCAAAACCACCGCCATGGTCGCGGTCACGGTGACCACCAAAGTCGCGGCCACCTGCTGGACGACCGCCACGGAAGCCACCGCCTGCGTTGGCGTAATTGCGTTCGCCACCAAAGCGATCACCACCGCGGCCCATAGGTTTGCGGGCTTCGGGCATGCGCATTTTGGGCTCCATGCCCGGAATGGCCTCAGCCTTGAAGGGTTGGCGTGTGTAGGACTCGATGTCACCGATTTTTCGGCGGTCACGCATCTCGGCAAAGGTCACCGCCAGGCCATCACGGCCGGCGCGACCTGTACGCCCGATGCGGTGCGTGTAATCCTCGGCCTTCATGGGCAGACCGAAGTTGAAGACGTGGGTGATGGTGGGCACATCGATACCGCGAGCGGCAACGTCGGTGGCGACCAAGATCTGGACTTGGCCATTGCGCAGGGCCATCAAGCGGCGGTTGCGCATGCCTTGGCTCAAAGCGCCGTGCAGGGCCACAGCCGAGAAGCCGTCTTGTTGCAGGTCAGTGGCCAAGCCATCGCACTCGATCTGGGTGCTTGCGAAGACGATGGCTTGATCGATCGTCGTGTCACGCAACCAATGGTCAAGCATCTGGCGTTTGTGTTGGGCGTTGTCGGCCCAGAACAGCACTTGCTTGATGTTGTTGTGCTTTTCCTGTGGGTTGTCGATCTGGATTTTCTGGACCGAGGAGCCACCATCGTGCATCACGCGCATGGCCAGTTGTTGAATGCGCGGGGCAAACGTGGCGCTGAACATCATGGTCTGTCGGCGCTGGCTGGTCATGTCGTTGATGTCGGCCAGGTCGTCCGAGAAACCCAGGTCGAGCATGCGGTCGGCTTCGTCCACCACCAAAAATTGCACTTGGTCCAGCTTGATTTGCATGGAGCGTTGCAGGTCGAGCAAACGACCGGGTGTGGCCACCACCAGGTTAGCGTTTTGCAGCTTGGCAATCTGCAGTTGGTAAGGCATGCCGCCGACCACGTTGGCCACGCGCAGTCCACGTGTGTGCTTGACCAACTCAATGGCGTCTTGCGCCACTTGTTGAGCCAATTCACGCGTGGGACACAGGATCAGAGCGCCCGGTGTCGGAGCCTTGAAATTGCGGGGGTTGGTGGGGTCCTTGCGCTTGGCCCTTTTGGGTGCCGGTTCGCCTTTGGCGGCAGCGTCGGCGCAGGCTTGTTCAAACTCGGCGCGTTCGGTGGCTTCTTGTTCGGCCAATTGCTGGATCAATGTGTGCAGCACGGGCAGTAAGAAGGCGGCGGTTTTGCCGCTGCCCGTTTGGCTGGACACCATCAAGTCGGTGTAGCCCTTGTTTTTGCCGTCTTTGGACCCGCCCGCAGTGGGGAGGGCCAGAGGAATGGCGCGCAATTGCACCGCTGTAGGCTGGGTGTAACCCAAATCGGCCACGGCTTTGACGAGCTCTGGGGCCAATCCAAGTTCGATGAAGCCATTGGGTACATCGGCCATGGGCATATTTTCTGCAGGCGACAAGTCGTCCTGCACTGTGATCAAAGTGTCAGTCATGTGTGTATAAAACTCGCACGGAACAACGGCCGCCCACAAAGGGATGTTGGATTGGGCCGCAGGCACCGCAAGGTTGAAAAAACATCAACCATCAAACGGTGCTCGCGAGGGGCGCTGGGCATGAAGCCCGGCCGCTGTGAGTGACCCTATCGTTGGGTCAAGGCATGAAGGGAGATGTATGAAACGCTGCAACTGAGTGCAGCGAGCCCGCAATTATGGCACGGA
This sequence comes from Comamonadaceae bacterium, assembly GCA_947463845.1. Classification (GTDB taxonomy): domain Bacteria; phylum Pseudomonadota; class Gammaproteobacteria; order Burkholderiales; family Burkholderiaceae_C; genus Limnohabitans_A. Next base: position 2,311 of record CANHUM010000174.1, on the reverse strand, counting down.
TCAGGGTGAGGCGCTAGGGTTTTCCCTGAAAAAATCACAAACGGATGAAATGCTCGCGGTAATGTGCCAGTTCGTCAATGGATTCGTGCACATCGGCCAAGGCAGTGTGCTTTTGCTGCTTCTTGAAGTTGGCGTAAACCTCGGGCTTCCAGCGGCGGGACAGTTCCTTGAGGGTGCTCACATCGAGGTTGCGATAGTGGAAAAACGCTTCCAGCTTGGGCATGAATTTGACCAAAAACCGCCTGTCCTGGCTGATGGTGTTGCCGCACAACGGCGAACTGTTTTTGGGCACGTACTTTTTCAGGAAGGCCAGTATTTGTTCTTCGGCATCGGCCTCGCTGGTGGTGGAGGCCTTCACCTTGTCGATCAGGCCGCTTTTGCCATGGGTGCCCTTGTTCCAGTTGTCCATCTGGTTGAGCAGTTCGTCGCTTTGGTGAATGACCAGCACCGGGCCTTCGATGCGGGGCGTGAGGTGCGGACCGGTCACGATGACGGCGATCTCCAGTAAGCGTTCTTTTTCGGGGTCCAGGCCCGTCATTTCACAATCGATCCAGACCAGGTTCTGGTCGGATTTGGGCAGCTCTGCAGCTTCTGTAGGGGGGGTATGGGTGTTCGCATCAGACATCCGTGGATTGTCGCCGATGCCATGAGCCCTTCGGCTGGGGGCTTGAATCGCGGCGACCCCCTGGGCATTCAGGGGGCGGCTCCTACAATGGCGTCATGAATGCTTCCCTGACTTTGACCCTGACCTTGGTGGTGGCCTTGTTGGCGCATGTCGCGCTGAAGTTCTGGCTGAATGCGCGCCAGGTTCGGCACGTGGCCCGCCACCGTGATGCGGTGCCCCAGGCTTATGCCGATACCCTGAGCTTGGTCGACCACCAAAAAGCGGCCGATTACACCCTGGCCAAAGCCCGACTGTCGCAAGTCGACATCGCACTGGATGCGGCGGTGCTGTTGGGCTGGACGCTGCTGGGAGGACTCGATGCGCTCAACCAGGCGCTGCTGGACTGGATGGGCCCGGGCATGGCGCAGCAAATCGCACTGGTGATCGGCTTTGCCTTGGTGGGTGGTCTCATCGGATTGCCTCTGTCGCTCATGCAAACCTTTGGCGTGGAGCAACGATTTGGCTTCAACAAGACCACGCCAGCCCTGTGGCTCGTCGACATGGCCAAAGGTCTGGTGCTGGGCTTGGTGCTGGGCCTGCCGCTTTTGTGGGTGGTGTTGTGGCTCATGCAAGCCGGTGGCCCCTGGTGGTGGCTGTGGGCCTGGGGCGTTTTGGTGGGCTGGCAATTGTTTTTGATGGCGATTGCGCCCAACGTGATCATGCCGCTGTTCAACAAATTCACGCCTTTGGAGGACGAGTCGCTCAAGGCCCGCGTGCAGAGCCTGATGCAGCGCGCAGGCTTCACCGCCAAAGGTTTTTTTGTGATGGATGGCAGCCGCCGCTCGGCCCATTCCAATGCTTTTTTCACCGGCTTTGGTGCCAGCAAGCGTGTGGTGTTTTTCGACACCTTGCTCAAGCAACTGAGCCCGGCCGAAATGGAAGCGGTGCTGGCCCATGAGCTGGGGCACTTCAAGCACAAGCACATCGTCAAAATGATGGTCATCAACTTTGCCATGACCCTGGCAGGACTGGCATTGCTGGGCTGGTTGGCGCAGCAGGTCTGGTTTTACACGGGACTGGGGGTGATGCCCAATTTGTCGGGCAGCAACGATGCGCTGGCGCTGGTCTTGTTCATGTTGGTCATCCCCGTGTTCACCCTGTTCTTTGCGCCGGTGTCGTCCTGGCGCTCGCGCCAGCAGGAGTTCGAAGCCGATGCCTATGCGGTCTCGCAAACACCGGGTCAGGACTTGTCTTCGGCTCTGCTCAAGCTGTACCAGGACAATGCCTCGACCCTCACGCCCGATCCCTGGTATGTGAAGTTTTATTACTCGCACCCCCCAGCCAGCGAGCGTTTGCAGAGGATGAAAACCACATGAGCGCCCAAGAAGTGAGAGCCCTCAAACCTACCGAAGTGATCATGGCGCTTGGACAGGTTCCCGGCTGGTGTTTGTCGGGCGATGGCGAGAACGTCGCCATAGAAAAGTCCTTTGCTTTTGCCGAACACACGCATGCGCTGCTGTTTGTCAACAGTGTGGGTTGGTTGTCTGAAAAGCTCAATCACCACCCGGAACTGGTGCTGACTTACCGCCGATGTGTGGTGCGTTGGAACACGCACGATGTGCGTGGCCTGAGCCGACTCGATTTTGAGGCGGCGACCCAGACCGACGCCTTGTTACCGGCTTGAGCTGCATGCGTAAACCCAAAATG
>CANHUM010000173.1 GCA_947463845.1 Comamonadaceae bacterium | reverse complement strand
GGCGGCTACCAAGGCGCGCCGGTCTCGCACTTGCTCGATGTGATGGTGCAGGCCAAGCCCTACATGGACGAGCTGGGCGTGCATGTGGAGGCCTGCTCGAATGAAGCTTCGGCGGCAGCCATGCTGGGTGCGTCGATCCACTACCCGATTCGCGGCGCAGTCACCTGGAAGTCGATTGTGGGCACCAACGTGGCGGCCGATGCGCTGTCCAATTTGTCCTCACCCGGGGTGACGGGTGGCGTGCTGATCGTGGTCGGCGAAGACTACGGCGAAGGCGCCAGCGTGATCCAGGAGCGCACGCACGCCTACGCCCTCAAGTCAGGCATGTGCCTGCTCGATCCGCGCCCCGAACTGGGCCAGATGGTGAACATGGTGGAACACGGTTTCCGTCTGTCCGAAGCATCCAACATGCCGGTGATGATGGAGTTGCGCATCCGCGCCTGCCATGTGCGCGGCCAGTTTGTGGCCAAGGACAACTTGGCGCCCAGGCTGTCCAAAAAACATCTGATCGATGAGCCGGCTGGTTTCAACTACATGCGCCTGGCACATCCACCGGTGACCTTTGCGCAAGAAAAACGCAAAGTGGAGCACCGTCTGCCCGCCGCTCGCCAATACATTGCCGAGCAGCGACTGAACGAACACTTCGAAGGCTCAAAGCACAGGCACCTTGGCCTGATCGTGCAAGGGGGGCTCTACAACACATTGGTGCGCACCCTCCAACAGTTTGACCTGGCCGATGCCTTTGGCATGACCAGCCTCTCGGTGTTGGTGCTGAACGTGACCTACCCGCTTGTGCCTGACGAACTGGTGAATTTTTGCAAGGACAAATCGGCCGTGCTGTTGCTCGAAGAAGGCCAACCCGAGTACATCGAGCAAGAGCTCGCATGGATGCTGCGCCGCCTCGATCTGCAAACCCCGCTGCACGGCAAAGACATGCTGCCTTCGGGTGGTGAATACACCGCCGAGGTCATGGCCCAAGGCCTGCTGAAGTTTCTGGACCGGCACCAAGCGGATGCCGTGCCCGAAGCCACACGCCAATGGCTGGCCACCAACGGAGAACGCCGCCAACAAGTGCAAACCCTGCTGGGCAGTCCGGTGCCCGCACGGCCACCCGGCATGTGCATTGGCTGCCCCGAGCGCCCGGTGTTTTCTGCGCTCAAACTGGCGCAACAAGACGTGGGCCCGGTGCACATTGCGGGGGACATTGGCTGCCACGCACTGGCGACTTTCGAGCCGTTTTCGTTTGGCCACTCGATCCTGGGGTACGGCATGAGCCTGGCCAGCCGGGCGGGCGTGTCGCCGGTCATGAAGCGGCGGGTTTTATCGGTGATGGGTGATGGCGGTTTTTGGCACAACGGCTTGCTGACGGGTGTGCAAAGTGCGCTGTTCAACGGTGACGACGCGGTGCTGCTCATCTTCAAAAACGGCTACACCTCGGCCACCGGCACGCAGGACATCATCAACACGCCGACCGACATGGCCAAGGAACTGGCGGGCGACAAACGGCAGAGCATGGTGCACACCAACCAGACCATCGAGTCCACCCTCAAAGGCCTGGGCGTGCAGTGGCTGCGCACGGTGCACACCTATGAAGTGAGCCACATGCAAGCCACACTCACCGAGGCCTTCACCACCGAGTTTCAGGGCCTGAAAGTGATCGTGGCCGAGGGCGAATGCCAGCTGGAACGCCAGCGGCGCATCAAGCCCTGGCTGGCCTCGCTGCTGTCCAAGGGTGAACGCGTCGAGCGCGTGAAATACGGCGTGGACGAAGACGTGTGCAACGGCGACCACGCCTGCATTCGCCTGTCGGGTTGCCCGACCCTGACACTGAAAGACAACCCCGACCCGCTGAAAGTCGATCCGGTGGCCACCGTGATCGACGGCTGTGTGGGCTGCGGCCTGTGCGGCGAAAACGCGCACGCGGCCACACTTTGCCCGTCCTTTTACCGTGCCGAAGTGGTGCAAAACCCCAAGTGGCATGAACGCCTGTGGGCCCGCTGGCAAGGCCTGGCCACACGCTGGCTACAACCTGCTTGAACATCCTGCACAAAGACACACCATGACCCAACCGATTTCGATTTTGTTGTGCGCCCTGGGCGGCGAAGGTGGCGGCGTGCTGGCCGACTGGCTGGTCGACGTGGCCCGCCACGCCGGCCACCCGGCGCAAGCCACCTCCATTCCAGGCGTGGCGCAGCGCACCGGGGCCACCACCTATTACCTGGAGGTCTACCCCCTGCCCCACAGCCAACTGCATGGCCGCTTGCCCGTGTTGGGCCTGAACCCGCTGCCTGGCAGGCTCGATGCACTGGTGTCGTCCGAGTTGCTGGAAACCGCACGCCAGATTGGCAACGGCCTGGCTTCAAACGACCGCACCCTGGTCATCAGCGCATCGTCCAGGGCGCTCACCACCGCCGAAAAAATGACCATGGGCGACGGCCGCCGTCCCGAAGGGCCGCTGTTCGATGTGGTGGCCGCGCACAGCCTGCGCCACCATGTGATGGACATGGCGAGCCTCTGCCAGCAAAGCGGCACCATGGTCAGTGCTGTCATGTTGGGCGCGATCGCGGGCAGCGGCTTGCTGCCTTTTGCACGGACGCATTACGAAGCTGTGCTGGCAGGCCCCAGCAAAGCGGCGCAGGCCAGCTTGCGTGGCTTTGCGCTGGCCTTTGATCTGGTCACACGCCAGCGCGAACAGGCGCAGTATGTGGAACGCGTGATGCAGCCTGCTGTGGCAGTACCTGCTGTCGCGGCGCTGCCTGCCGATGTGGCCGCGAAGTTTCCAGCCGTGCTGCACCCCTTGATGGGCCTGGCACACCAGCGCCTGGTGGAATACCAAGGCCCGGCTTATGCCCGCCTGTATGTGCAGCGGCTCGAACGCTTGCTCCAAGCTGAGGCCTATGCCAACGACGCCAGCCACCCCGTGACTGCCGAAACCACCCGCTGGCTGGCGCTGTGGATGGCGTTTGACGACATCATCCGTGTGGCCGACCTGAAAAGCCGTGCCAGCCGCTGGAGCCGGGTCACGCAAGAGGTCAAGGCCCAAGAAGGTGATGTGCTCAAGGTGTACGACCACTTCAAACCCGGTGTGCCCGAGTTGGCCGCCTTGTTGCCCCAAGGCCTGGCGAACACACTGCTGCGCTGGGACCGTGCCCGCGTGGCGCGTGGCCAAGCACCTTGGTCCCTACCGCTCAAGGTGGCACGGCATGCCCTGTGGGGCATGGCCAGTTTGCGCCTCTTGGCCAGCCTGCGCGGGCTGCGACCTTGGGGAAGTCGTTACGCCACCGAGCAAAAACTCATCGAAGAATGGCTGGGCGGCATCGAAGCCGCCACACGTCTGTCACCCTCGCTGGGGCTGGAGCTGGCGCGTTGCGGGCAACTCATCAAAGGGTACGGCAGCACCAACGAACGTGGCAAGGACAACCTGCTGCACATCCTGCGCCATGTGTGCGGCCCGGCATCGGCCGTGCCTGTGGCCGAGCAGGCTGAGGCCGTGGCCCGCATCCGGCACGCAGCCCTGCAGGACGAAGCCGGTCAGGCGCTCGACCAGGCTTTGCTGCAACACGGTGCGCCAGCACGTTCTGTCAAAGAGCAGCCCGTGCTGTGGATGAAAAATCCCCGGCTCAAGAAAATCTGAGGCGTCGAACGGTTCAGACCCCCGCCAATTCGCGCAGCGCCTGCGGGTTGGGCAAGCCCAAGACGCGACCACCGCCACTGATCAGCTGGCGCTCGCGCAAATGTCGCAAGACCCGGGAGAACGTTTCCGGGGCAATCCCCAGCTGGGCAGCGATGCTGCGCTTGCGATCACGCAAAGTCACGGCCAGCCCGCCCAAAAGGACATCCGGTTCGGCATGGCGCAACAACCATTCTGCGCAACGCGCATCGGCATCTTTGGCCAAACGGCTCACGGCCAGTTCGGTTTGCTGCCGCTGAGACCGGGCCATGTCCCTCAAAACGTTTTGGGCCGTCTCGGGCAAGGCCCGCACCTCATTCAAAAAATCAGGCATGCGCACATGCTGCAGCTGGACCTCGGTCTCGGCGATCGCATCAACGACATGGGGCAAACCCAACAGTGCAGAAGAGGTCTCCAACCAAAATGGCCCTTCCACCTCACCCAACTGGTGGCTCATCTGGGCCTCGCTCATCACGCCCAAGGCCACCCTGCCCTGCAAGACATAAACAATATCGCCGACAGGCTCGCCCCGGCGCAACAAAATGGTTCCCGGCCCCTGGACGACAGGGGCTTTGGACAAGAGGGTGAATGCGGTATCCAACATGATGCTGGCAAATGTGCCAGAGAGCTGGCCTGGCAGCTTTGACACACATCAATCCTGGCTTGTGGCATCCAACAGATTT
>CANHUM010000172.1 GCA_947463845.1 Comamonadaceae bacterium | reverse complement strand
TGCGAGGCGATCAGCCCAATCGGGGTGAAGTCCTGCCAGCTGTACTTGATGGTGGGCGAGACCAGCCGGTTGATGGCCACTTCGTTGTTGGCGCCCACCAACAGGGTGTAGCCGTCAGGAACCGCACTGAGCACCTTTTGCGCACCGATGGCGCCACCAGCACCACCGATGTTCTCGACCACGACCGTGGCGTTCAGGCTCTTGGCCAGGGCGGCGGCCACCACGCGCCCGGTCAGGTCGGTGCTACCGCCCGGCGGGTAACCGACCACGATGGTGATGGGCTTGGAGGGGTAGTTGTCGGCCTGGGCATGGGCCAAGGGGCTGACGGCAGCCAGTGTGCAGGCCAAGAGACCGAGGATGCGTCGCACGACAGGGGTGTTCATTGCAGGCTCTTTCATGATGGTGAAAAAAGACATTGTGTCTGAGTCAGGCGCTCTTGCATGTCAAGTTGAGCAACATGGCTTGCTTTTTGGGCATCACAGAACGGGGGGTCTGCCTGACCTGTTATGTCGTGCGCACCGGCATGATGTGCAAGGCCCCCGGCGCAATCAGCAGCTGGACCCAGCCCCCGGCACCAACGTCCAAACGCCTGAGCAGGCGGCTGGTCAGGTTCAGGGTGATGGTTTGGCTGGGCAGGGCTTCGGGCCTGAGCGTGCACAAACTGATTTCACCCAGCGACAAGACCTCCAGCAGCTGGCAGCGCAAGCGGGTGTGACCCGGCTGGACCGCACTGTCCGGCTCGCCGTCCGCCATCACATCCACCTGTTCTCCGTTCAGCACCCAGGTCACACGGGTGCCGTCATTGATCTTGTTTTTGTCGAATACCGCCAGGTCCAATCCGAGTTCTTCTGATGACGCCACATCGGTCCAGTGCAAGCGCCCCCAGCCCGGTTCGTCCTTGAAGAAACGCCCCTCAAAGTGGTTTTGAATGCCCACCAGCTCGGCCACCCGGGCGTTGCGCGGGCTGGCAAACACGCGGGCAGGCTCACCCGTTTGCAGGGTTTGGCCTGCGTCCACGATCACCACCCGGTCGGCCAGACGACGGGCTTCTTGCAGGTCATGTGTGACCAGCACCATGGGTACCGACACCTTTTGTCGCAAAGCCGCCAGCTCGCGGTACAGCGTCTGGCGCGTGGGCGCATCCACCGCCGAAAAAGGCTCGTCAAGCAACAAGACACCGGGGAAGGTTTCGGGTGTTGAGGCATGGGCCGTGATGGGCCTGGGCATGACGCGCACCAGCGCCCGTGCCAGCGCCACACGCTGTTGCTGACCACCCGAGAGTTGAGATGGTCTGCGCTGACTCAACTCGGCCAAGCCCAAGCGCGCGAGCAAAGTCTGCACATCCGCGCCGGACCAGCCCGGACCGGCAGCCAGCGCCACATTGGCCAGCGCCGTCATGTGCGGAAACAGCGCGTAATGTTGGAACACCAGACCCGCCCGGCGTTCTTGTGGGCTCAGCTGAACGCCCGCGGCTGTGTCGAGCCAGGCCTGGCCGGCCACCCGAATCTGGCCCTGGATATCCGTCGGTGTCCAAAGCCCGGCGATGGCGCGCAGCATGCTGGTCTTGCCGCTGCCGGACGGCCCAACGAGCGCCACCAGCTCGCCCGCGCCGCAATCAAATTCGGCCTCCAGCCGGATCGGGCTGGCCGAGCGCAATTGCACTTGCAAGCCGGTCATCAACGCTCCTGCAAGGCGCGGCCACGCTGGCCCACCCGGTCGAAGGCCAGCACCAAAGTCAACGCCAGCAAGGACACACCCACCAGCGCCAGCGCCATCACGTGGGCCGACTGCAAATCCATGCCCTGCACCTTGTCGTAAAGCGACACCGACAGGGTGCGGGTCTCGCCTTCGATGTTGCCGCCCACCATCAACACCACGCCAAACTCACCCAGCGTGTGCGCGACAGTGAGCGCCATGCCGGCCAGCAAACCAGGCCAGGCCAGGGGCAATTCAATGCGCCAAAAGGTCTGCCAGCTCGACAGTCCCGAGACCCAAGCGGCCTCGCGCAGGCTGTGCGGCACCGCGGCAAATGCCCGCTGAATCGGTTGAACCATGAAGGGCAGATTGACCAACACGCTCACCAGCAGCAGGCCTTCCAATGTGAACACCAAGCGAATGCCCGAGGCCGCCAGCCAAGCCCCCAAAGCACTGCCCTGGCCAAAGGCCACCAAAAAGTAAAACCCGATCACCGTGGGCGGCAGCAGCAGGGGCAGCATCAGCAAGGCCTCGACCACAGGCCGCCCGGCCCAGGCGGTCACGGCCAGCCAGCGGGCCAGCGCCAAGCCCACCGGCAGCAGCGCCAAGGTGGTCAGGGCAGCCAAGGTCAGCGAGACGTGAAGGGCGGACCAATCCATGCAGGCTAGCTCTCTTTGCAGATACAGAACAGGGTTTGATTATTGCGGCAAGGCGTAACCGTGGCGCACAAAGATAGCCTGGGCTGGCGGGCTGAGCAAAAACCGATGCCAATTCGCCGCCGCCGCACTGGCGCCTTGCAACAAAACCATGCGCTGGTGCAGGGGTGAATGCAGCTGCACGGGCAAAGGCAAGACCTGCAATGCGCTGGCGATTTCGGGGGCAGTGGCCAATGCCAGCGCCGTGATCCCAGCTTGCGCTGCACCCGTGGCCACAAACTGGGTGGCCTGGCCGATGTTGTCACCCAACACTTTTTGCGAGGCCGCCAACGGCCCGGCCCCCGCCCGTTGCAAAGCCTGCTCTGCCGCCACACCATAGGGCGCCAGGGCTGGGTTGGCAATGGCGAATTTGTCGTTCGACTTCAGGGCGCGCACCACAGCGACCAAGCCTTGGTTCAAGGGCAATGCTGAATTTTTGGGCACCACCAAGGCCAATTGCCCGGTGGCGTAACGTTGTCCCGCATCCACCGTTCGACCCGCCTTGACCAGCTCAGCCACCCAAGCTTCATCGGCCGAAATGAATTGCTCCACCGGCAAACCTTGCAGAATCTGCCGCGCCAAATTGCCAGATGCGCCCAGATTGACGTCCACTTGAACACCTGTTTGTTGTTGATAGAGGGCTGTCAAGTCAGCAAGCACAAACTTCAAGTTGCTGGCTGCGGCCACTTTGATGCGGACTTGTGCATGGGCCCAAGCTGACCACCCGAGTGCCCCGGACGCGGACAAAGCAAGCGCGAGGGTGTGCCGCCGTTGGAGCCGAATGGCCCCGCCGTCACCGCGCATACTTCTATGATTATTTTGCATAGATTTAAAGGGGTTTTGGGCCGATCTGACAAGCACGAAACAAGCTGTCTCCCTAAAATCGAGTCCCTTGTCTGTGGGCCATCCAAGACATGCGTCCAGTATCTCAGTCCTCAAGCCGTTTTTTCAAAGTCTCCTTGCGGGAATTTTGAAAAAACGATTTCAAACTTTGGAGCTTTTCCCATGAATTCACCCGTGATGCAGGGCCTGAACCTCAACACCCCCGCCTACGTCAAAAACGCCAAGTTGATCGCCTGGGTCGCTGAAATGGCCGCTCTGTGCAAACCTGCCAACATCTACTGGTGCGATGGCTCCGAAGAAGAATACGACCGCCTTTGTGCGGAGTTGGTGGCCGCTGGCACGTTCAAAAAGCTCAACCCTGCCAAGCGGGCCAACTCCTACCTGGCCTGGTCCGATCCTTCAGATGTGGCCCGCGTGGAAGACCGCACCTACATCTGCTCCGCCAAAAAGGAAGACGCCGGCCCCACCAACAACTGGATGGACCCCGCGCAGATGCGCGCCACCCTCAACCCGCTGTTTGACGGCTGTATGGCCGGCCGCACCATGTATGTGGTGCCTTTCTCCATGGGGCCCTTAGGCTCGCACATCAGCCACATCGGCATCGAGTTGAGCGACAGCGCTTATGTGGCCGTGAACCAGAAAATCATGACCCGCATGGGCAAAGCCGTTTACGACGTGCTGGGCACAGACGGCGAATTTGTGCCTTGCATGCACACCGTGGGCGCGCCTTTGGCCGCTGGCGAAAAAGACAAGACCTCCTGGCCTTGCAACCCCACCACCAAGTACATCGTGCACTTCCCCGAGACCCGCGAAATCTGGTCTTACGGTTCGGGCTACGGCGGCAATGCGCTGCTGGGCAAAAAATGCTTTGCGCTGCGCATCGCCTCCAACATGGGCAAAGACCAGGGCTGGCTGGCTGAGCACATGCTGATTTTGGGCGTGACCAACCCCGAGGGCAAGAAGTACCACGTGGCAGCCGCATTCCCCAGCGCTTGCGGCAAGACCAACTTCTCGATGCTTGTGCCTCCAGCAGCCTTTGACGGCTGGAAAGTGACCACCATCGGTGACGACATCGCCTGGGTCAAGCCCCACACCGACGGCAAGATGTACGCCATCAACCCCGAAGC
>CANHUM010000171.1 GCA_947463845.1 Comamonadaceae bacterium | reverse complement strand
GGGTGATGCCGTTCACACGGCGCACTTTGCCATTGGTTCGGGCACCAAGCTTGCGCTGGAAGATGCCATCGAACTGGTGCGCCAGTTCAAGGAACTTGGGGATACCGCAGACCGCATTCCTGAAGTGCTCCAACACTATCAGGCCGTGCGTGAGATCGATGTGATCCGATTGCAAAACGCAGCCTGGAATGCGATGGAATGGTTCGAAGTCTGCGGAGAGCGTTATTGCGATCAGCTGGAACCCGAGCAGTTCATGTACTCCATGCTGACACGCAGCCAGCGCATCAGCCACGAGAACCTGCGCCTGCGCGACAAGGATTGGCTCGAAGGCTACGAATCCTGGTTTGCTGGACGTACGGCCACGCCGGGTGTTCGACCACCCATGTTCACCCCCTACACCCTGCGTTCGGTCACCCTCAAAAACCGAGTGGTGGTCTCGCCCATGGCGCAATACATGGCGCAGGACGGCCGTGTGGGCGACTACCACCTGGTGCACCTGGGCGCCCGTGCCATGGGCGGCGCAGGGCTGGTGATGGTCGAGATGACCGCGCCCAGCGCAGACGGGCGCATCACCCACGGCTGCCCTGGCCTGTGGAACGATGCGCAAACCGCTGATTTCAGGCGCATCACCGACTGGGTCCATAAGCAATCAGACGCGAAGATCGGCCTGCAGATTGGCCACGCCGGACCCAAAGGCTCAAGCTGCCGGCCCTGGCAAGGGGCAGGTATGGACCAGCCGGTGCCCGCCGATGACGCGGAAGGGAATTGGCCGCTGATCGCCGCTTCGCCGATTCCCTACTTGCCGCATGGCAACGTGCCCCGCGCCCTGACGCGTGCCGACATGGACCGTGTCACGGCCGACTTCGTGGCCTGCACCCAACGCGCTGCACAAGCTGGCTTTGACTGGCTGGAACTGCACTGCGCCCACGGCTATTTGCTGTCGAGTTTCATCAGCCCGCTCACCAACCAGCGCCATGACGAATATGGCGGCTCGCTTGAAAACCGCCTGCGCTACCCGCTCGAAGTGTTTGCTGCCGTGCGTGCTGTCTGGCCCAAGCACTTGCCCATGTCGGTGCGCATTTCAGCGCACGACTGGGTCGAAGGTGGCATCACGCCCGTCGACGCGGTCGAGATCGCCCGGGCCTTCAAGGCCGCAGGTGCGGACATGATCGATTGCTCGTCGGGACAGGTCAGCGCTCAGCAAAAGCCCACCTACGGGCGCATGTACCAAACACCGTTTGCCGACCGCATCCGTCAAGAAGCGGGCATCGCCACCATCGCTGTGGGCGCCATATCCGAGGCCGATCACGTCAACAGCATCCTGGCTGCAGGCCGCGCTGACCTGTGCGCCGTGGCACGCCCGCACTTGGCCAACCCGGCCTGGACCTTGACCGAAGCGGCGCGCATCGGCTTCAAAGACATTGCATGGCCACGAGCCTATGTGTCCGGCAAGCCGCAACTCGAAGCTGGGTTTGCCCGCGAACGCGCACAGCAGACGGCCACTAAGGGGGACTGAGATGCAAGGTCGCCATGCCCTCATCACCGGCGCAGGCGCGGGCATCGGTGCGGCCATCGCGCTCGCACTGGCCCAAGCGGGCTGTCGCCTCACGCTGTGTGGCCGCTCACAAAACACGCTGCAGTCCCAAGCCGAATCCTTGCGTGCGCAGGTGCCCGACGTGGCCGTGCTGATCGCGCCGATGGACGTGGGTGATGCACACGCAGTGCATGCGGCGGTCCAGCAGGCGCAGGCGCGTTTTGGGCCCGTCCATATCCTGGTCAACAACGCGGGCCAAGCACTCAGCCAGCCGTTCGCCAAAACCGACGCCAGCATCTGGCAACAGATGCTCAATGTCAACCTCACGGGCACGTACCACTGCATTCAGGCCGTGTTGCCGGGCATGCTCGAGGCGGCCACATCCGGTACACCCGGGCGCATTGTCAACATCGCCAGCACCGCGGGTCTCAAGGGCTATGCCTATGTGAGCGCCTATGTGGCGGCCAAGCACGGCGTCATCGGATTGACCAAGGCCTTGGCACTGGAGCTGGCCCGCAAAGGGGTGACCGTGAACGCGATCTGTCCCGGCTACACCGAGACCGACATCGTGCGCGACGCCGTACACAACATCATGGCCAAAACCGGCAAGAGCGAGACCGAAGCCCGACAAGCGCTGGCCGCCAGCAACCCACAGCAGCGACTGGTGCAGCCGCACGAAGTGGCGCAAAGCGTGCTGTGGCTGTGCGCCGCAGGCAGCGACGCGATCAACGGTCAGGCGTTGGCCATTGACGGGGGGGAGTTGGCAGGATGAACGCGCAAAGCACAGACATGGAGGTGCGTGCCCATGCCGACCACCACGCCTCGTTGCGTCTGTGGTTGCGCCTGCTCTCGGCCACCACCCGCATTGAAGACACCATCCGTCAGCGCTTGCGCGAACAGTTCGGCATCACCTTGCCCCGCTTTGACCTGATGGCCCAGCTGGAGCGCGAGCCCCAAGGCCTGTCGATGGGTGAGCTCTCGCGCCGCATGATGGTCACGGGCGGCAACGTCACCAGCATCGTCGACCAGTTGGAAAAAGAACAGCTCGTTCAGCGGCAACCCCAGCCCGGTGACCGGCGAGCGTATGCAGTTCACCTCACGCCTGCCGGTCGAGAGGCTTTTTCAGCCATGGCCATCGCCCATGAACGTTGGGTCGTCGAGTTGCTGTCGCCCCTGCCCGCGCATCAGCAAGAACAACTGCACCAATTGCTGGGCACCCTGAAAAACGGCCAACCCAGTCCACCCCAAACCCCACCCCACCCGGCATGACCCGAGGAGACCCCATGAGCGCACGCTACTTGCCCGGCCAGCCCCACCAGCTGCCACGTCACAACCAGCCCATGGCGGGTTATCGGCCAGAGCACTTCCTGCTGTCCTTCAAAGACGGCGTGGCCACCGTGAGCCTGAACCGCCCTGAACGCAAGAACCCTTTGTCGTTTGATTCGTATGCCGAGCTGCGCGACTTTTTTCGTGCACTGCCCTACGCACCCGACATCCATGCGGTGGTCATCACCGGCGAGGGCGGTAATTTTTGTTCGGGTGGCGATGTCCACGAAATCATCGGCCCGCTCACGAAACTCGACATGCCGGGCCTGTTGGCCTTTACACGCATGACAGGCGATCTGGTCAAAGCCATGCGCGCCTGCCCCCAGCCCATCATCGCGGCGATCGACGGCGTGTGCGCGGGCGCAGGCGCCATCCTGGCCATGGCATCGGACTTGCGCTATGGCACCGAGCGCAGCAAAACCTATTTCCTGTTCAACAAAGTGGGGCTGGCCGGATGTGACATGGGCGCTTGCGCTTTGTTGCCGCGCATCATCGGCCAAGGCCGTGCGAGCGAGCTGCTGTTCACCGGGCGTGGCCTGGGGGCGCTCGAGGCCGAGCGTTGGGGCTTTTACAACCGCGTGTGCGAGATCGATGCCGTACTGTCCGATGCGCAGACCATGGCGGCCCAACTGGTGGCTGGCCCCACCTTCGCCAATGGCATCACCAAAAAAATGCTGCAGCAGGAATGGAACATGGGCGTAGACGAAGCCATCGAAGCCGAAGCCCAGGCGCAGGCCATCTGCATGGCCACCAACGACTTCCACCGGGCCTACCACGCCTTTGTGGCCAAACAAACGCCCGTGTTTGAAGGGGACTGAGCCATGTCCGACCACCCAGCCACTCACCCGCCAGAGCTCGACTGGCCTTTCTTTGACAACAGTCACCGCGACTTCAAAGTCCGGCTGGATGCCTGGTGCAACGAGCATTTGGCGCACGCTCACCACGACGAAAGCCGCGATGCGGTGGACGCCGAATGCATCCGACTGGTGCGCCTGCTGGGCGCAGGCGGCTGGCTCAAGCACGCGGTGTCGGGCACGGCCTACGGTGCCGCATCGGATGTGATCGACACGCGCCAGCTGTGCTTGCTGCGCGAAACGCTGGCCTTTCACAATGGGCTGTCGGACTTCGCTTTTGCCATGCAAGGCTTGGGGACAGGCGCCATCAGCCTCATGGGCAGCGTCGATCAAAAGCAGCGCTACCTGACGCGTGTGGCATCCGGCCAGGCCTTGAGTGCCTTTGCCTTGAGCGAACCCGATGCGGGCTCGGACGTGGCTGCCATGCAATGCAGCGCCACGGCCACGGCAGACGGCTATGTGCTGAACGGCCGTAAGACCTGGATCAGCAATGGTGGCATTGCCGACTTTTATGTGGTGTTCGCTCGCACAGGCGAAGCCCCCGGCGCACGCGGCATCACGGCTTTCATTGTCGATGCCGATACACCCGGCCTCTCCATCCAAGAGCGCATCGATGTGGTGGCACCTCACCCCCTGGCCACGCTCAAGTTTGACAACTGCCGGGTGGCAGCGAACCAGCGCATTGGCGAAGCGGGCCAAGGCTTCAAGGTCGCCATGGCCACGCTCGATGTGTTCCGCACCTCGGTG
>CANHUM010000170.1 GCA_947463845.1 Comamonadaceae bacterium | reverse complement strand
TGAAGGCTGCATCGCCCTGGGCCAGCGAGCCGTAGACCTCGTCGGTGGAGACATGCAGGAAGCGAAAGGCCGACTTGTCTCCATCGGGCAAGTCGCTCCAGTAGCCCCGCACCGCTTCGAGCAGGTTGAAGGTGCCCACGATGTTGGTCTGGATGAATTCGCCCGGGCCATGGATGGAGCGGTCCACATGGCTTTCGGCCGCAAAGTTGACCACCGCACGCGGGCGGTGCTCGGCCAGCAGGCGGCTGACCAAGGCGCGGTCGCCAATGTCGCCTTGCACCAGCTGGTGGCGTGCGTCGCCTTGCAAGCTGGCCAAGGTTTCGGGGTTGCCCGCGTAGGTGAGTTTGTCGAGGTTGATGAGGGGCTCATCGCTGGTGGCCAGCCAGTCGAGCACGAAGTTGGCACCAATAAAACCTGCGCCGCCGGTGACAAGTAGGGTCATGAATGCAATGAGGTGGTGGCGCAAAGGGAAATGCACCTGTCGGGCTTGATTTTAGAAGCATTGCCCGTCTGCCTTCTGACGCGCTCAAGGTGTGCTTGCACAGTCGCGGCCAGCGGTTAAAGTGGTGGCTTGTTGAGGAAATGACCATGGCCACCACCGACCCCAAGAAGCGCAAACCCGCCAAACCCACCACGACCCCGGAAACCCTCACGCCACCCGCGCACCAGGTCTGGCTGGCCGGCCTGGGCGCCATGGCCAAAGCCCAGGAGCAAGGCAGCAAGGCCATGGAAGCCCTGATCCATGATGGGCTGGCGTTTCAACGCAAAAGCCAGGCCGAAGCGCAGCAACGCTTGCAAGAAGCCACAGAACGCCTGAGCCATCTGGCCAGCGATTTCGGCCAACAAGCCACCGGCCGCGTGGACAAGCTGGAGCACCTGTTCGAAGACCGTGTGGCCAAGGCTTTGCACCGTTTGGGCATGCCGTCGATGCTGGACATCCAGACGCTCAATGACCGGTTGGCGCAATTGGAAGCGCAAGTGGCGGCTTTGCAATCGCCCCGCCCTGCTGCTCGCAAAAAGCCCGCCAGCCCCAAGGCCTGAGGCCCTGACCGCAAGCCACTGACATGGTCAAAAAAGCACCCCGCCGCACCGCCGAGCGCATCGCCGAGGTGACGCTGGCGCTGTTCAACCGGTTTGGTGAACCCAATGTCTCCACCACACTGATTTCGGCCGAACTGGGCATCAGCCCCGGTAACCTTTACTACCACTTCCCCTCCAAGGACGCCCTGGTCAACCACCTGTTTGACCGTTACGAGGCGGCCATGCTGGGGTTGCTCGACGCAGCGCCCGATGTGAAGGATGTGGAGGACACCTGGTTTTTTCTGCACTCGCTGTTTGAGCAGGTGTGGAGCCACCGGTTCTTGTACCGCGACCTGAACAACCTGCTGTCGGGCAACCGCCATCTGGAGACGCATTTCCATGCCGTGCTGGAACGCAAAACCCGCGCCTTTCGGCAGATGCTGGAGTCATTGGCGGCACAAGGCTTGATGCGTCTGAACCCGGACAGCATCGAGACGCTGTCGGCCAGTATGTCGGTGATGGTCACGTATTGGCTGAGCTATGAATATGTGCGCAACCCCCGCCAGGCGATGGAGCCCGCCAATGCCGGACTGGCGCTGACGCGCGGGGCTCAACACGTGCTGGCCTTGCTGACACCCCACATGGCCAACACCGATTTGCAAAGCCATTTGCAGGCCTTGACGGCGGCCTACAACGCCCCCAACCCGAACGGGTCTCAGTGAAAGCGCTGAGCGGCCAGCGCCAGCAAGCCGTCAAAAATCAGGTTGTCCACCAATTCGAATTGCGTCGACATGCTGGGCGCCATTTTCCAGCCCGCCCCACCGGTCATGATGCACAGAGGCTCTTGGCCGGTGTGCTCGCGCAGGTGCTGCACCATGCGCTCGCAGGCCCCTGCAATCGCATAGGTGCCGCCGCTGGTCAGGGCGTCGCTGGTGTTGGTGGGGAAAGGTCTGACATCGCCCGTGGGCACGTGCAATCCGGCCGTGCCCGATTCAAGCGCCCGCAACATGATGCCGTGTCCCGGCAAAATCAGGCCCCCCAAAAAACGGCCCTCGGCATCGATCGCCTCCACGGTGACTGCCGTGCCCACCATGACCACCACCAAAGGGCGTGACACCCCTTTGGCCAACATGCGTTGACGTGCCCCCACCATGGCCACCCAACGGTCTGCGCCCAGGCGTGAAGGGTGATCGTAACCATTGGTCAACCCTGCCTCTTGGGCGCTGGGCACCACCCACTGGGGTGCAAAGTCCCAGATGTCCATCTGCTCTTGCACGCGGCGCTTGATGGCGTCCCCCGCCACCACACAGCCCAGCATCTGGTCGGGTTTGGGCAATGCAGCCCAAGGGCCTTCCGACAAGCGGTCGATGTTTTCCAGAAACTCGGCACCTTGCGCCAGCAACTGCCCTTGCGGGTGGGGTTGGTCGTACAGCGCCCATTTCAGGCGCGTGTTGCCCACATCGATGGCTAGAAATGTCATCCGGCGATGATAGTGATTTTCAGGAGGCTTGGCGGGCCGCGTCAGTTTTGCTGCCAGGGCAGTCCGCGCATGCGCCAGCCGCCCTTTTGGCCCCGGTGGGCCTGCTCATCCGGGTCGCCCTCAAAGCCTTCGAGAATGTTGTAGGCCTGCAGACCCAGCTCGGTGGCGCGCTGCGCCGCCGCGATCGAGCGCACACCACTGCGGCACAGCATCACCAGCTTTTTGCCACCCGCGCCCAAGGCCTGTACGCCCGCATCAAAACCCGGGTTCATGGCCATGCCGGGCCACTGCTTCCAGGCCAGCGCATGGGCACCGGGCACAAAGCCCACCCAGGCGCGTTCGGCGTCGGTGCGCACGTCCACCAGCTCGGCCTCGCCGGACTGAACCCAGGCCCAGGCTTGTTCTGGCGAAACGTCGCCGGCGTAAGTGGAAGCAGCTTGTGTGGTCATGGTCGTGTTCAGCGGTGGAGGGTCAGGATCGAGAAAAGCAGCTTAGTTTAGCGACAACGGCCTGGATTCATCAGCAGGAACCACCGAAAACAGTGCAGCACGCGAACCGCTTGGCGCATGGCCGAAAAGGGTAACATCCGAAGCCATTGCGGCACTCACCGATTGGAAGCCATGCCATCCCGTTTCACATCCTGTTCCATCTCGGCCACCTTGGCCTTTGCGCTGGCGGGCTGCTCCAGCACAGCGCTGAGCCCCGCCTCCACCGCCGAACCCAACAAACCCACCGTGGCCCAGGTCCAAGGCATCACCCCTTTGCCGCCCGGATCCGTGATCAAACAGGACAAGTCGTTCATCATTGGCTCCGGCGACAACTGGTTTGGACGCATGACCCTGAATATCGGCCGGGACGCCGATACGGCTTACCGTTTCTTTGTCCAGCAGTACCCCAACCAGGGATGGACGCTCGTTTCTTCGGTGCGCACCGCCCGATCACTGCTGATTTTCACCCGAGGCGACCGGTCTTTGACGATTGAAATCACCGAGGGCAACTACCTGACCCCAGGCGAAGCCATCCTGACCGTATCGCCTGTGTCCAAGCCCAGCCCCATGGGCCTGCCCGGCGGTGGCGCCGCCAACATCACACCCCTGCGTTAAGCGGTCGTTCACACGCCGCAGCCCACCCACACCGACTCGGACCCTGCTTGCGGGCCCAGCGCAGCAAGGTGGTCAGTGACAGGACAGTCCACAGCCGCTAAGATGCGGGTTTTGATTGACGTTTACGTCAACGTCAAAGCCCAGCTGCAACCCCTGCCCGTTACCGGAGACGCCCCATGACCGACTTGTCCGCCGAATTCAAGGCCCTGGCCGAATACCGACCCACGCACAAAGTGCGCTTTGTGACCGCTGCCAGCCTGTTTGACGGCCATGACGCCGCCATCAACATCATGCGCCGCATTTTGCAAAGCATGGGCGCCGAAGTGATCCACCTGGGTCATAACCGCTCGGTGGACGAGGTGGTGACCGCCGCCCTG
Organism: Comamonadaceae bacterium; assembly: GCA_947463845.1. Taxonomy (GTDB): domain Bacteria; phylum Pseudomonadota; class Gammaproteobacteria; order Burkholderiales; family Burkholderiaceae_C; genus Limnohabitans_A. The sequence continues at coordinate 482 of CANHUM010000170.1, read as the reverse complement.
CAAGAAGACGCGCAGGGCATCGCCATCAGCTCCTACCAGGGCGGGCACAACGAATACTTCAGCTACATGGTGGATTTGCTCAAGGCGCGGGGCGGCGAGCACATCCAGGTGTTTGGTGGCGGCGGCGGCGTGATCGTACCGGCGGAGATCCGCGCTCTGGCCGAAAAAGGCGTGCGGATTTTCAGCCCCGAAGACGGCCAGAAGATGGGCTTGGCTGGGATGATCGGCGAGATGGTCATGCGCTGCGACAAAGACATCAGCCCACTGGCTCCCAAAACGGTGGCGGCCATTGAAGGCCACAGCGAGATGAACTGGCGCGCTTTGGCACAACTGATCACCGCCCTGGAGAACGGCAAAGCCGATGCGAAGTTGGTGGCGTCTGTACGCGAACAAGCCGAACAAAAGAAAGTGCCTGTGCTGGGCATCACCGGCACCGGCGGTGCCGGCAAGTCTTCGCTCACCGACGAGTTGATCCGCCGCCT
>CANHUM010000169.1 GCA_947463845.1 Comamonadaceae bacterium | reverse complement strand
CCGTGCTGGACGAAACCGCGCTGTCGCTGTCGGTGCATGTGCTGGACCAGACCCGCGAAGACTTCGCCAAAGAAGGCAAAACCCACACCTCCACGCCCGGCGAACTGCTGGTCGAGCGCATGGTCAAAGAACTCAAGCGCCCCGGCCGCGCCGCAGGTGGTGGTTTTTACGACTACCCTGCGGGCCAGAAAAAAGTGCTGTGGCCCGAACTGAAAACCCGCTTTGAAAAAGCGGATGTGGCCTACAGCCAGCAAGACATCAAAGACCGCCTGCTGTACCGCCAAGCCGTGGAAACCGCCCGCTGCCTGCAAGAAGGCGTGCTGACCTCGGTGCACGACGGCAACATCGGCTCAATCTTCGGCATCGGCTTTCCGGCCTGGACGGGCGGCGCGCTGCAGTTCAACTATGGCCAGGGGGTGGATGCGTTTGCCAAGCGTTGTGCTGAATTGGCGGCGTTGTATGGCGGGGGCTTTGCGCTGACGGCGGAAGTGATTGCGAGCTTGAAGCAGCATCAGCCGGTGTATTGACTGTAGATTTGAATGACGGGCGCTGGTTCAGCATGTGAAAGCACAGCAGATCGCCCGTCTGAAAGTCCCAGCCAAGTATCGGAAAGCCCTTTACGCTGGTAATTGATGTCGGGCAGCCCGACCAGCATGCTATTCGGGTGAGACAGCTTAGTCTCGCTGCTTCTTTTGGCACCGCCTCTTCCTGCTCGGTGGTGCAGGCCTGCACCCGTTGGCGGAGGGTGACAAGGGCAGGGTAGTCTTTTCGATCAAGCCCTCAATCAGCTGACGGCATCTGCTTGTCGCTTGCCAAAAAGATCACCGCCGCGTTGGGGTCAGCCAAACTGGCCAGGCTGATGTTGAACGCCCGTGCCAGGTACATCTGGGCTTGCTGCAAGCCCGACGGAATCAAGGCAATCTCATCGTCCCACCAGCTGGGCAGAGATTTGCGGGCAACAGACGTGGAAATCCCTACCTCGTTAAGCCGTGTAAACAAGTTTTGTATGGGGTTGACGGTCGCCACGATGTGCTCCTTGGGATCGAAAATGACTTCTTGCTACAGAGAGCAATAGCCTTCGATTCTAAGGAAATCCTCATTACACTCTGGTACTAATTCAGTAAATTCGGCGGCTTGCCAAACTCTCAAATCACGTATGCCCATTACCCTGCCTCAGCTGGAACGCCACCTCTTCAAAGCCGCCGACATCCTGCGCGGCAAGATGGATGCCTCGGAGTTCAAGGAATACATCTTTGGCATGCTGTTCCTCAAGCGCTGCTCTGACGTGTTCGAGCAGCGCCGCGCTGAAGTGATTCAACTTGAAATGGATGCAGGCAAGACGCCCGCTGATGCAGCGGATTCGGCCGAGAACAAGCGTTGGTACAAAAAAGACGGTTACTTCTGGGTGCCCAAAGAGTCGCGCTACAGCTACTTGGTCGACAACTCCCGACAGGCCAACGTAGGCAATTTGCTGAGCAAGGCCCTTGCCGGCATTGAAGGTGACAACGTCAGCCTGTACGACGTGCTGGAGCACATCGACTTCACCCGCAAGATCGGCCAAAGCAAGATCCCCGACATCAAGCTGCAGCAGCTCATCACCCACTTCAGCCTGCACCGCCTGCGCAATGAAGACTTCGAGTTCCCTGATCTGCTGGGCGCGGCCTATGAGTATTTGATTGGTGAGTTTGCCGACTCGGCAGGCAAAAAAGGCGGTGAGTTCTACACGCCGCGCTCGGTGGTGCGCATGATGGTGCGGCTCATCAAGCCTGAGCTCAAACACGACATTTACGACCCTTGTTGTGGGTCTGGCGGCATGCTGATCGCCGCTAAGGAATACATCGACGAACACGGTGAAGACGGGCGCAAGGCCAACCTGTTTGGGCAAGAGTTCAACGGCACGGTGTGGTCAATTGCCAAGATGAACATGCTGCTGCACGGCATCAGCACCGCCAACCTGCAAAACGAAGACACCCTGGCCGAGCCGCAGCACGTCGAAGGCGGCGAGCTGATGCACTTTGACCGCGTGCTCACCAATCCGCCGTTCTCTATCCATTGGGGCAACACTGAAAAAGACGCCGACGACAAGCCCGCTTGGAAACCCAAGTTTGAAGCTGAGCGTTTCCCCTATGGCCAAGTGCCGCTGGGTGCCAAAAAGGCCGACCTGATGTTCCTGCAGCACATGCTGGCCGTCACCCGCGATGGCGGCATGGTGGCCACGGTGTTGCCCCATGGTGTGCTGTTCAGGGGTGGCGAAGAAAAAACCATCCGCGCCGGCATCATCGAAGACGACCTGCTCGAAGCCGTGATTGGCGTTGCGCCTAATTTGTTTTATGGCACGGGCATCCCGGCCTGTATTTTGGTGCTGCGCCAGCGGGTGCAAAACGGCGCAAACCGTGTCAGCGGCAAACCTGCCGAGCGCCAAGGCAAAGTGCTCTTCATCAACGCAGACCGCGAGTTTTTTGAAGGCCGCGCGCAAAACCACCTGCTGCCCGAGCACATCGAAAAGATCGTCACCACCTTCGACGAGTTCCGCGCCATCGATGGCTTCTCGGCCATCGTCGACAACGCCACGCTCAAAGACAACGCCTACAACCTCAACATCCGCCGTTACGCCGACAATGCACCACCGCCCGAGCCGCACGATGTACGTGCCCATCTGGTAGGCGGCATCCCCAAGGCCGAGGTGGCCGATAAAGCCAGTTTGTTCAGCGCCCACGGCCTGAACCCGATGGACCTGCTGGTGGAAAGGGATGCCAAGTATTGGGACTTTGCACTCACGCTCGACAAGCGGCTGGCGCTCAAACCCGCCATTGAAAACAATGCCGGACTGCTGGCCAAGGAAGCCGCCATTCGCGATGCGTTTGAGCAATGGTGGCGCGACCACAGCGACCGCATTTCCGCACTTTCTGGTCAGATGCAAGATGGCCAAGACAGCGCCGCCAGCCTGGTGGCCCTGCGCAGCGACCTGCTGGCCAGCTTCAGCCAAAGCCTGGAAGCCATTGGCCTGCTCGACCCCTTTCAGGTGCGCGGCATCGTGGCCGGGTTTTGGTACCAAACCAAATACGAATTCCTCACCTTGCAGGCACGCGGGGCCAAGGGCGTGGCCGATGCCTGGCGCACCAGCATCGTCACCGCGCTGGAAGACAAAGCCAGCAAAGAAAGCCCGCTGGAGCACAAGTTGGTGAAGTTTTTGATGAGCGATTTTGTCGAGGTCATCAACGAGTTGGAAGCCAAGAAAGCGGAGCTGGACAGCAAGATCAAAGCGGCCAGCCCGAAAGAGGCAGAGGCGGAAGAAGGCGAAACAGCTGAGGCTGCTGAAGACGAGGCGGACGACGAGAACGCCGTGGACGAAACCCAGCTCAAAGCTTGGAAGAAAGACCTCGCTGCCGTCAAGAAGCAACTCAAAGCCAAGCACGACAGCTTTAAGCAACACATCGGCACCGCAGTGGAAGGCCTCACGCCCGAAGCCGCTGCCGAATTGCTGCTGACCATCTTGCACAAGGACATGCAGACCATTGTGGAGCGCTACATGGCCGCGCAACGCAAGCAGATCGTGCTGTCGTTCGAAAATTGGTGGGACAAGTACCGCGTGACATTGACTGAGATCGCGGGGAAGCGGGACAACGCGACCAAGGCGCTGCAGGGATTCTTGAAGGGGTTGCGGTATGTCTAAGGCATCTCCGTTTTCAACTGTTCAGTTAGCGGATGTCGTGGACATCTTGGATAACCTCCGAATCCCAATCAACAGTGCCGAACGTATGGGGCGTGCAGGCACTGTTCCGTACTACGGCGCGAACGGCTTTCAAGGGTGGATTGACCAACCACTTTTCAATGAATCGCTCATCTTGCTGGCCGAAGACGGCGGGAATTTTGACGACTTTGCCTCCCGTCCAATCGCCTACCGAATCGATGGCCCCGCTTGGGTCAATAACCACGCGCACATCATCCGGGCAAAGGCTGGCGTAAATCAGAGCTTCATTTTTTGGAGCATCGTTAACAAAGACATTCGAAAATACATCGCAGGCGGCACAAGAACGAAACTGACTCAAGGCGAGCTTCGACGCATTGAGATCAACCTTCCTATCGAGGAAGAGCAAAAGGGGATTGCTGCGGTCCTCGACACCCTCGACACCGCCATCCACGAAACCGAGGCGATCATCGCCAAGCTCAAGGCCGTCAAGCAGGGCCTGCTGCACGACCTGTTGACACGCGGCATTGACGCCAACGGCGAACTGCGCCCGCCCCAGGCCGAGGCGCCGCATCTCTACAAACAGTCGCCGCTGGGGTGGATTCCGAAGGAGTGGTGTGTGAAGCCACTTGGTGGAATAGCCGAAGTAAGCCGAGGAAAATTTACGCACAGGCCGAGAAACGATCCACGTCTTTACGGTGGAAAACACCCATTCATTCAAACTGGCGACGTGGCGGCAGCTGAAGGTGAGTTTGTATCGACTTATTCCCAGACATTGAGT
>CANHUM010000168.1 GCA_947463845.1 Comamonadaceae bacterium | reverse complement strand
GCGGCCATGGAAGCCGCCGTGAAAAAAGGCTACGCCACCGCCACCGATTTGGCCGACTATTTGGTAAAGAAAGGCCTGCCCTTCCGTGATGCGCACGAGGTGGTGGCCCACGCGGTCAAGACTGCGCAAGGGCTGGGTGTGGACCTGTCTGAGTTGCCACTCGAAACACTTCAGAAATTCGACAGCCGCATCGAGGCCGATGTGTTCGGGCCGCTGAGTCTGCAAGGCTCCATGAACGCCCGCAACACCCTGGGCGGCACCGCGCCTGCGCAAGTGCGCTTGCAAATTGCAAGGCACCGCACTCGCCTGGGCTGATCGCCTGGGCTATTTTTTCTGCACCGGGTTGGCCAACAACAAGTTGGCCGGGTAGGCCCGCATGAACTCGCGGGCTTTGTCGATGGGGGCGTTGAGCCAGGCCCCGTAGGCGCCATCGTTCAGGATGGCAGGCATGCGTTTTTCGTTGCCGTTTTGGCCATAACGGTTCATCAGGGCATGGCTGTTGGCATTCACCGTGAGCAAAGTGAAGCTGACGATTTCTACATCGCCCTGCCTCCAGCACGCCCACAAACCGGCCACCCCCAGGGGTTGACCATCCACCCGAGCAATGCGTGTGGGCACAGCCTTGCGGCTGCGCCAGTCGTCTTCAAAAAATGCCTGCATGGGAATGATGCAGCGCTGGCCTTGGAGTCAGATCTCCCGCGTGGCCGTGGCGGTGCTCATGGTTTCATAGCGGGTGACGGCCAACTTCGTGGACCGCAATTTGGCGTCTGAAACCGACTTGACCCAGGTGGGCACCAGACCGAATTGACCTTGGACCAGTTCCATCGCCTGTGGGCTGGCGGACATGGGCAAGGCGCCCGGTTCAGTCAGCGCGTTAGGTTCAGAGGTGGACTCCAGGGCTGGGTCTGTCGCCACAAGCGCCTTGCGGATGAAAAAACCCGGCTGACGTGGCCAAACCTCTTTGCCCAGCAGGGCTGAGGGCGGGGCGACGCCAAAGGCCTCGGCATACAGGTCAGGGCTTTTCAGGCATTCGTATTGGGTGCTCATGCGGTCGATGCTAACTGACCTGATACGCTCTCGCCCTGGCCATGCACCTGATGAACTGCCCATGCTGATCCGTTTCAACAAACCTTATGGTGTGCTCAGCCAATTCACACCCGAAGGCCGTTGGCGTGGGCTCAAGGACCACATCGATCTGCCGGGGGTGTACGTCGCCGGTCGCCTGGACGCCGACAGCGAAGGCCTGCTGCTGCTGACCGACGATGGCTCTTTGCAAGCCCGCATTGCCGACCCGCGCTTCAAGATGGAAAAAACCTATCTGGTGCAGGTGGAGGGCATTGTGAGCGACCAAGCACTGACCGCCTTGGCCCGTGGCGTGATGCTGAAGGACGGCCCCACCCTACCCGCTCGTGCCCGCGCAGTGCCGCCGCCTGCCGACCTGTGGCCACGCAACCCGCCCATCCGCGAGCGTCAGAGCATTCCTACCTCGTGGCTGGAACTGTGTATCCGAGAGGGTCGAAACCGCCAGGTGCGGCGCATGACGGCTGCCGTGGGTTTGCCGACCTTGCGCCTGATCCGCACCGCCACAGGCCCTTACACGCTCGAAGGTCTGCCTTGCGGCAGTTGGCAGCCAATCTGAGCCCTTTCCCGGACCTGGCGCAAGCGCGACGCGAACGCCCCGCATCTTCCGACACAATCGAACGTCTATCACCGCAAGGAAATCCGCATGTCTGAATTGTTGAAAAAACTCGAATGGCGCTATGCCTGTAAAAAAATGGATCCGGCCAAAGCCGTACCCCAGGACAAAGTCGACCGGATCGTCGAAGCCGCACGCTTGGCCCCCACGTCCAGCGGTCTGCAACCCTTCGAAATCATCGTGGTCACCAACCCCGCCGTGCGCGAGCAAATCAAGCCCAAGGCCTGGGGCCAGGCCCAGATCACTGACGGCTCACACCTGCTGGTGTTTGCAGCCTGGGACAACTACACGGCCGAACGCATCAACATGATGTTTGACATGACCAATGCGCAGCGCGGCGGCACCAACGAAGGTTGGGAAAACTACCGCCAGAAGTTGCTTCAGCTCTACCCTGGACGCAGCGCTGACGTCAACTATGAACACGCAGCACGTCAGGCCTACATCGGTCTGGGTGCCGCACTGATCGCGGCGGCCTTCGAAGAAGTGGACGCCACACCCATGGAAGGCTTTGACCCCAAAGCCGTCGACGAGATCCTGGGGCTGCGGGCACGTGGCCTGCGCAGCGTGGTGATCGTGCCCCTGGGTTACCGGGCCAGCGAGGGCGATTGGTTGGCCCATCTGAAAAAGGTTCGTCGGCCCACCGCCCAATTTGTGACCGAGGTCAAGTGAGGGCTTCGGCCACATGAGGCGCACAGGCCTCACCGCCCCACAAAGCCGCAGACTCTGCGGCTTTGTGCTTTAACATCAAGAGCTTCCCAAACCGGGATGTTTATCCAAGGAACCAGCATGGCCAAAGGCGAACAACGCAGCAACAAGATGGCCAAGAAGCCAAAGAAAGACACCTCGCCGCCCAAGACGTTCACGTCCGATCGCCCCATGGCCCCCACCACCTTCGTGGCACCTCGCGGCAAAGTCAAAGACAAGTGATTTTTCTGCTCAAGCACCCCACTCGCCGGCCTGTCTTGGCATGACCCCCATCCACGAAGACGATCACCTGCTGGTGCTGGAAAAACCCAGCGGCTTGTTGTCGGTGCCCGGTCGCGGCCCGGACAAGCAGGACTGCCTGTCCAAGCGGGTGCAGGACCGCTACCCCGAAGCCCTGATCGTGCACCGCCTGGACCAGGACACCTCAGGTCTGCTGCTCATGGCCCGGGGCATTGAAGCCCAGCGCCGCCTGAGCAAACTGTTTGAAACCCGTCAGATCAAAAAACGCTACGTGGCGGTGGTGGCGGGTCGGCCCGATGACACCCAAGAGGCTGTGAAGCCGGACGAAGACGGCTGGCGCACCATCGACGGCCCCATCCTGCTCGACTGGGAGCGCCGTCCGCTGCACATCATCCACCCCGATGGCAAAGCCAGCCGTAGCCGCTGGCGTGCCTTGCAAACCAGCCACAGCGCCAGCCTGATCGAACTCGAACCCGTCACAGGCCGCACCCATCAATTGCGCGTGCACCTGCAAAGCATCGGTCACGCCATGCTGGGCGACTCGCTGTACGCACCACCCGACATCAAGGCTTTGAGCCCCCGATTGCTGCTGCACGCCCAAGAGCTGGCCTTTGTGCACCCCTTCACCGAACAAGCCCTGGTCTTTCAGGCCCCGGTGCACTGGTCGGCCACGGCGCCCTACATGGCCGCTGAACATGGCTGAATCAACGCTGGCCTTCGCGTTGGATACGGCCAGAAAAGATGCCGCACAGCACCACCAGCGCCATGCCGGTGAAAGCCAGCTTGTCTGGGATGTGGTCAAACATCCACCAGCCCATCAGGGTAGAAAACCCCACCCCGGTATAGAGGAAAGGTGAGACGACCGAAGCCGGGGCCTTGGAGAAGGCCACGATCAGCAGGTATTGGCCCAGCGTGGCGGCCAGACCGACCCCAAACAGCAATGCCCATTCATGCAGGCTTTGCGGCGTGACCCAGGCGTTCAAGACCAGCAAAGTGCTCACTGCCCAACCCACCCAGCCTGTGTACAACTGCATCACAGCCGGGTCTTCGGTGCGCGTCATGTGGCTGGTCACGGCCTGAAATACGGCGTAGGTCAACACCACCGTCAGGGCCAGCCAGCCCACCGAACCGTCGACCTGCCCACCCGGGCGAATGACCAGCAAGGCGCCAATCAACCCACCCACCACCATGAGCCAACGCAGCGGCGAGACCTGCTCTTTCATGACGAAGCGGGCCAGCGCAGTGAGCACCAGAGGCGTGAGCATCACGGTGGCCGTGAACTCGGCCACCGGCATGCGCTGCAGGCAGTAAAAAGCCAGCAAGCTGCACGCCACCATGAGCAGGCCGCGCAACAACTGCCAGCGCAGGCTGTGCGCGCGCCACATGGTCCGCCCCCGCACCGGAGCCAGCACCAAGGTCGTGCCCAGTGCTTGGACCGCGTAGCGAAACCACAGCAACATCACAGGAGAAACGCTGAGCAAGACCCATTGGCTGGTGGCGTCGCTGAAACTCAGGCTGGCCATGGCCAACACGGCAAAGATGATGCCGGGCCCCATCCAGGTCTTTTGCAGGTCGCTGTCGGGCTGAGGCTGGGGCATGGTCAGGGCATATTTCTGGGGAACTCTTGCGATCTTGGCACACCGCTGTCTCACGAACTGTCCCCGACTCTCAGGATCTGCCATTTACACTTGCGGGATGTCTTCTGATATCCCGTTTTTCAATGCCCGAATTGCCCCTGACGGCGGCTTCTTTGATGCTTGGAAAGAGCAATCTCTGCTCGATTCTCTGGAGCAAGCGGGCCTGCAGTGGCCCAGCTCATGCCGCACGGGAACTTGT
>CANHUM010000167.1 GCA_947463845.1 Comamonadaceae bacterium | reverse complement strand
CTGTTCGCTTTGACGGGTACAAGGCTGAGGGCTTTGCCGTTGAAGGTGTGAGCCCTGCCTCCGCGACCATCACCCTCCGCGTAAAGCCTTAAGAATTCTCTGGCCGCCACGGCCATTGGCCTCATGGCCCAGGCGCTGTTGTTCGGCGCGGATGGCCTGACGGGACTTCTCGCCCAACATGCCATCCACCGGACCGATGTCGTGGCCACGCATCACGAGCAAACCTTGCAACTCTCGCCGCTCGGCGCGTGACAAGCCAGCATCGTCCGTGGGCCAAGGTGTGACAAAAGGACCCGCACCGCGCAAACGGTCACTCAGGTGGGCAATGGCCAGACCATAACTTTCAGCGGCGTTGTAGCTGTACAGCGCGTCAAAGTTGCGCGTGACCAAAAACGCCGGGCCATTGGCTCCGGCCAGCGTCAGCAGGCCCACAGAACCCAAGCTATCCGGCAAGGCCGAGCCATCGACACGGCGAACACCCCGTGCCATCCAATCGGCCACCGGGCGCTTGGTGCGACGGCCCTCTCCCGCCAAAGAGATGCCTGCGGGCAACTTCACTTCGATCCCCCAGGGCAGGCCCCGTTGCCAACCCGCACGGGCCAAAAAGTTGGCGGTCGAGCCCAGCGCGTCCACGCTGCTGTCCATCAGATCAGCACGACCATCGCCGTCAAAGTCCACTGCCAGGCGCTCAAAGGTGGTGGGCATGAATTGGGTGTGACCAAAAGCCCCGGCCCATGAGCCCACCAAGCGATCTGGCGCAATGTGTCCAGCCTGCAAAATGCGCAACGCAGCAAAGAATTCGCCGCGAAAAAAGCTCTGCCGCCGCCCATGACACGACAGCGTGCCCAATGCCTGAACCAGCGGGTATTTGCCAAAGGTCTGGCCAAAGTTGCTCTCCACCCCCCAGACCGCCACCACCGTGGCCGGGTCCACACCAAAGCGTTGCTCGGCCCGCTCCAGCGCCTGGCGGTGCTGGGTCAGGCGGGCAGCGCCATCGGCCACACGCTCTTCGTCCACCAAGGCAGACATGTAGTCCCAAATGGCGGTGCGAAATTCAGGTTGAAAGTTCAACTTTTCGATCACACTGAAATCGGCCTGCAGTCCGTTCGTGTGTCGTTCCCAAGTGACATCGCTCACACGGCCTGTTCGAGCGGCCGGGCGCAACTCGGCCATGCAGGCCGACAAATCGGTGCTTTGCGCCCAGGCGCTCGGCATGGCCCCAAAAGTACAAAGAGCGGCGACGAGCATCTTGGTCTTGAACAAAGCGCTCAAGCACCCTTCCCGGCGTTTGTTTGAAAAAGTCAATGGCATGAGCTGGTGTATCGGAGGTGATGAACGAGACTGAATGTGCGTCAGCGAATGTACTGTGGAAGAAGCAAGTTGTCTGAAACCCTTATGGGGCAGCCGCCTTCAACGGCCCATCCCCATACAGCCAGGGGACATCCATCACCCGCCCCCCCATGAGCCTCATCGACAAGTTACGCCCTAAGGCCATGAGGCCTTGGGCGTGAAAGATGCGGCCGTTGCGAATGGCACGCGCTTGCACACGGGCATTGCGCGCCCAGCGTTGTGCAGCATAGGCCTGCAACTGTTGGCTGACCGATGCGTCGCCGCAGTCGCCGGCACTCAGGCATTGCGCCAAGACCTGTGCGTCTTCGATGGCCATGCCTGCGCCCTGCGCCAGATACGGCCGCATCGGATGCGCCGCGTCGCCCAGCAAGGCCACGCGGCCTTGGGCCATCTGGCCAGCGCCGCTCAATGGTGCTCGGTCGTGCAGCGCCCACTGGCGCCAGGCGGGTACCGATGCCAGACGCTCGCGCAAATCACGGCCTACCGCGCCCATGGCCTGCATCAACGCCTGAGTCTGCGCGGCCTGATCCCAGTCTTGATCTGGGTCTGGCTTGGTACCGTGCACGATGGCCACCAAGTTGAGCCACTGCCCGCTGCGCACAGGGTAATGCACCACATGCAATCGCGGCCCCATCCACACGGTGACCTGGTCGCTGCGCATGTGCGCAGGTAAATCGGCCTGCGCCACCAGCGCCCGGTATGCCAGGTGGCCGGTCAAGCGCGCCGGGGCATCGCGCAGCAGTTGCTGGCGCACCACGCTCCACACGCCATCGGCTCCGATCAGGGCGCCAGTCTGCAGGCTGAGGCCTTCCAAGGTGTGCAATTGCAAAGCCTCCTTGGTCTCCTGCCAGCCTTGTACGGTGTGCCCCAGGAGCATGTCCACCCCTGCGCCCTGCGCTGCCCGGAGAAGCAGCGCTTGCAAATCGGCCCGGTGGATGGTGGCGTAAGGCGCGCCATACAGCGCCTGCGCCCGCGCTCCCAAACTCAAGCTCCCCAACACCTGTCCGGTGCAGGCATCACGCGCTTGCAACTGGCTGGGGAAAGCGGCCACCTGCGCCAGAGCCGAACCCAATCCCCAGGCTTGCAAAATGCGGGTCACATTGGGGCCTATCTGGATACCGGCCCCCACCTCGCTCAACTGGGTTGCGCGCTCGATCAGCCGCACCGGCACGCCACGCTGCGCACAAGCCAAGGCAGCGGCCAGCCCGCCAATACCGCCGCCTGCGATCACCACCTGTTTGTGCTCATTTCTTGTCATACATCAATTGTGCCCCGTCAGCGGGCCACTCCATCAATCGGACAATGGCATCCATGACTGCGATCAAATCTCCTGAACTTTTATTGCCTGCCGGCTCGCTCGACAAAATGCGCGCCGCCTACGACTTTGGTGCCGACGCGATCTATGCGGGTCAGCCGCGCTACAGCCTGCGGGCACGCAACAACGAATTCAAGCTTGAGCAAATCGGCATCGGTATTGCCGAAGCCCACGCGCGGGGTAAAAAATTCTTTGTCACCAGCAACCTGCTGCCGCACAACGACAAGGTGCGCACCTACCTGCGCGACATCGAGCCCGTGATCGCCATGAAGCCCGACGCCCTGATCATGGCCGACCCGGGCCTGATCATGATGGTGCGAGAGAAATGGCCCGAGATGCCCATCCACCTGTCGGTGCAGGCCAACACCGTCAACTGGGCAGCGGTGAAGTTCTGGCAAAGCATGGGCGTTGCCCGCATCATCCTGAGTCGCGAACTGAGTCTGGACGAGATCGAGAAAATTCGCCAGGAATGCCCCGACATGGAGCTGGAAGTCTTTGTCCATGGCGCGCTGTGCATTGCGTATTCGGGCCGCTGCCTGCTGTCGGGCTACTTCAACCGGCGTGATCCCAACCAGGGCACCTGCACCAACGCCTGCCGCTGGCGCTACGGCACACAAGAAGCCACTGACCAGACCGATTCCGGGGAGGTCAAGCCTGTCAAGATAGAAGGCGACTTCAACTTTGAGCAAGAACAAGCAACAGCCGAGAAAAACTTCTCCGCCTGCGGCGACGGCCAGCGGCACCCGGCCGCAGACAAGGTCTACCTGATCGAAGAAGCCGGACGGCCTGGCCAGCTCATGCCCATCATGGAAGACGAGCACGGCACTTACATCATGAACAGCAAGGACCTGCGCGCCGTCGAGCTGATCGAGCGCCTGGTCAAGATCGGCGTGGACTCACTCAAGATCGAAGGACGCACCAAGAGCCTGTATTACGTGAGCCGAACCGCGCAGGTGTACCGCCGCGCCATCGACGATGCCGTGGCCGGTCGCCCCTTCAACCCCGAACTCATCAGCCAGCTCGATGGTCTGGCCTCACGCGGTTACACCTCGGGCTTTCTGGAGCGCCGCCCCGCGCAGGATTATCAAAACTACGAAACTGGCCATTCGGTGGGTCACCGCAGTCAGTTTGTGGGGGAAGTGCGCGAGATGGGCACAGGTTGGGCTCTGGTGGAGACGAAGAACAAATTTTCGGTGGGCGACACACTCGAGATCATCCACCCCAGCGGCAACCGCACACAGCCGCTCACGCAAATGAAAAGCGACTCAGGCGAAGCCATCGAGGTGGCTGCAGGCAATCCGCTCAGGGTATGGATTCCAATGGACGGTCCGGCCGAAGGCGCTCTGATCGCCAGGATGTTTTGAAGCATCTGCTCGAACTCTCGAAGCGTACTTCGCCATCCCCAAAACAAAAGCCCCGCACAGCGGCTACTGGCGGGGCTTTTGACTGAGCGCCTCAAGCAACTTGAGGCAGACAACTTCAGGCGGTCACACCCTTGGCATTCTCCACGTACTCTTCAATCTGGTTGAAGTTCAGGTACTTGTAGATCGCCGCGCCATCCTTGTTCACGATGCCCATGGCTTCGTGGTACTCGGCGACTGTCGGGATGTGGCCCAACTTGGAGGCGATCGCCGCCAACTCGGCCGAAGCCAGGAACACGTTGGTGTTTTTGCCCAAGCGGTTGGGGAAGTTGCGGGTGGATGTGGACACCACGGTGGCACCCTCGCGCACCTGGGCTTGGTTACCCATGCACAGCGAGCAGCCGGGCATCTCGGTGCGGGCACCGGCGGCGCCGAAGTTGGCGTAGTGGCCTTCTTTGATCAGCTCGCTCTCGTCCAT
>CANHUM010000166.1 GCA_947463845.1 Comamonadaceae bacterium | reverse complement strand
TTACCGCAAGGAAGTGACCGGCGGTCTTGACGACATCCAACTGCGCGAACTGGAGACGCGTTTGGGTTATCTGCGGGAACTGGAAGACCGTCGCGCCGCCGTGATCAAAAGTATCCAGGAGCAAGGCAAGATGACGCCCGAGCTGCTGGCCGCGATCGATGCCGCGCCAACCAAGCAAGAACTCGAAGACATCTACTTGCCCTACAAACCCAAGCGCCGCACCAAGGGCATGATCGCCCGCGAAGCAGGCCTGGAGCCGCTGGCCGACAAACTGTTTGCCGACCCGACACTGGACCCGCATACCGAAGCCATGGCCTTTGTGTTGCCTGCTGGCACCATCGAAGGCGCCGACTTCAGCAGTACTGCGGCGGTGCTCGATGGTGTGCGTGATTTGCTCAGCGAACGCTGGGCCGAAGACGCATCATTGGTGCAGGCCCTGCGCGAATGGCTGTGGCATGAAGGCTTGTTCAAAAGCAAGCTGGCCGACGGCAAGGACGAAAACCATGCCGATGTGGCCAAGTTCCGCGATTACTTTGACTACGATGAACCGATTGGCCGTGTGCCCAGCCACAGGGCCTTGGCTGTTTTTCGTGGCCGTGCACTGGAGATTCTGGACGCCAAACTGCTGTTGCCTGTCGAGCCTGAACCCGGCAAGCCCAGCATGGCCGAAGGCAAAATTGCCATGCACTTGGGCTGGAGCCACGCAGCCCGCCCATCGGACGACCTGATCCGCAAATGTGTGGCCTGGACATGGCGAGTGAAACTGAGTCTGTCCACCGAGCGTGATTTGTTCAGCCGTTTGCGCGAAGAAGCCGAAAAAGTCGCCATCAAGGTCTTCTCCGACAACTTGCGTGACTTGTTGTTGGCCGCGCCTGCAGGCCCCCGGGTGGTCATGGGGCTTGACCCGGGCATTCGCACTGGCGTCAAAGTCGCGGTGGTGGACACCACGGGCAAACTGGTTGACACCGCCACTGTGTACCCGCACGAGCCCCGAAAAGACTGGGAGGGCTCATTGTTCACATTGGCCAAACTGTGCGAGAAGCACAACGTGAACCTGATCGCCATTGGTAACGGCACCGCCAGCCGAGAAACCGACAAGCTGGCGGGCGATCTGATCAAGCAACTGGCGCGCCTGCGCGACGGCATAGAGATTCAAAAAGTCGTGGTCAGCGAGGCGGGCGCCTCGGTGTATTCGGCCAGCGAGTTCGCTTCGCAGGAAATGCCCGACGTGGATGTGAGCTTGCGCGGAGCAGCTTCGATTGCGCGCCGACTCCAAGACCCCTTGTCGGAGCTCGTCAAGATCGACCCCAAAGCCATTGGCGTCGGGCAGTACCAGCACGATGTGAACCAAAGCGAGCTGGCCAAAACGCTGGACGCGGTGGTGGAGGACTGCGTGAATTCGGTCGGGGTGGACTTGAACACGGCCAGTGTCCCTTTGCTGTCGCGCGTGTCGGGTTTATCCGGTTCCGTGGCCAAGTCGGTGGTGCGCTGGCGCGACGCCAACGGCGTTTTCAAGACACGCCAGGATTTGCTCAAAGTGACCGGTCTGGGGGCCAAGACCTTCGAGCAAAGCGCGGGTTTTTTGCGCATACGGGGCGGCGACAACCCGCTGGATATGACGGGGGTGCACCCCGAAACCTACCCCGTGGTCGAGCAGATCATTCTCAAAACCGCCAAACCCATCCATGAAATCATGGGCCGCAGCGACGTGCTCAAGACACTCAAGCCCGAGCTGTTTGTCAATGACAAGTTTGGTGCGCTGACGATTCAGGACATTCTGGGCGAACTGGAAAAACCTGGCCGTGACCCGCGCCCTGACTTCAAGGTCGCACGCTTGGCCGATGGCGTGGAAGACATCCAGGACCTGAAAGAGGGCATGACACTGGAGGGCACGGTGAGCAATGTGGCCCAGTTTGGCGCTTTTGTTGATCTGGGCGTGCACCAAGACGGCTTGGTACATGTGAGCCAGTTGGCCAACAAGTTCGTGAGCGATGCCCGCGAGGTGGTCAAGACTGGTGACATCGTCAAAGTCAAAGTGCTGGAAGTGGATGTCGCCCGCAAACGCATCAGCCTGACCATGAAGCTGGACGTCACGCCCCCCCGGCAAGGACACGATGGAAGAGGCCTCAGAGACAACAAGTTTGAAGGGGCAGGGCGCGATCACCGCCAGCGGGGCAACGGTGGATACGCCTCTGCGCCCGCAACCACGGGGTCTGCGATGGCCAGCGCCTTTGCCAAGTTGCAGAGCCTCAAGAAATAATGCCCATGCGTGCCCTTCACATCTACGCGGGTCCCAAAGCCCTGGCGCACATCCGTGAACACGGCTTGCGGCCTGAGCACATTGGCGTCGTGCCAGGCGCGGCAGGCGGACCCAAAGGGCTGATTCTGGGACCGCTGGACCGCTTCATCTTTGGTGAATGGTTGCCACAAAGTGACCAGACGGTTGATTTGGTGGGCGCATCGATTGGTGCGTGGCGCATGGCCACCGCTTGTCTCAATGGCTCTGTAGCGGCCTTTGAACGGCTTGAAAACGATTACATCCACCAGCATTACGAACCGCTGCCTGGCCAAAAACGCGTGAGTGCACAGCAAGTGAGCGATGCGTTTGGTCAGAGCCTGCAAGCGTTTTACGGCGGCCGCATCGCTGAAGTGCTGAGCCACACCCGGTACAGGCTGCACATCGTCACTTCGCGGGGGAGGCACATTCTGCAGCGCGAACACCCCGTTGCAACGCCGCTGGGCTATGCGGGAGCGTTTTTGAGCAACGCGATGAATCGCCGTGCTTTGGGCGGCTGGCTGGAGCGGGTGGTGTTTTCTGGTCAGGGCACCCCCTTGCCTTTCGATGCGCAGGACTTTCGCACCCAGTCCGTGGTCTTGTCAGAAGACAACTTCATGCCAGCGCTGCAGGCCAGTTGTTCGATTCCTTTTGCCCTCAAAGCCGTACATGACATCCCCGGCGCACCGGCTGGGGCATATTGGGATGGCGGCATCACCGATTACCACCTGCATCTGAATTGGACTGCCCCCAACCGGGAAGCCGGTCAAGGCCCCGAGCGGGCCATTGTGCTTTACCCACATTTTCAGAAAAACGTGGTTCCTGGCTGGTTGGACAAAGCGCTCAAGTGGCGACACGGTGCCACACCGTATCTCGACAACACCATCGTCCTGGCCCCCAACCCGGAATGGGTCACAACCCTGCCCAACGGCAAGTTGCCAGACCGAAACGATTTCATGACTTATGACCGCGATCTGGCGGGGCGGGTCAAGGCCTGGAAAGGGGCTGCCCATGCCAGCCGACAGTTGGCGGATGAGTTGGGTACTTGGTTGCAAAATCCCAATTTGTTGAATGTTCAACCCTTGTGAGGAGTTCACATGTCTGATGCCTATGTGGTCGGTCAAATGACGGTCAAGAACCCCGAAAAATGGGCCCAATACCGAGGGCAGGTGTTGGCCACATTGGCCCCTTGGCGCGGTGAATTGGTGTTTCGTGGGCAGCAGGTCCATGCATTCTCGGGGGCGTGTCCTCACCCTGACATCGTGGTCATCCGATTTCCCTCTAGGTCAGACGCAGAGGCTTGGCACAGTTCATCGGCATACCAGGCATTGATCCCTTTGCGCCAAGAGGCCGCCGATGTGGTGTTGCTGACCTACACCTCATAGCCGCTTTGGCAGAAGGGATAATCACCCCTATGCAAAACGATTCCCTGTTCCTGACAGCAGCCCTTTACAAATTCGTCGACCTGCCCGACTTCACCGAACTTCAGGCGCCTTTGCAGGCCTGTTGCGTAGCCCATGATGTGAAGGGTACTTTGTTGTTGGCTCGCGAAGGCATCAATGGCACCATTGCCGGACCTGAAGATGGTATCCGTGCCGTGCTGGCTTTTTTACGGGCCGATCCACGACTGGCCAGTCTGGTGCACAAAGAGTCTTGGAGCCCCTTGCCGCCTTTCACCCGCATGAAGGTGAAGCTCAAAAAAGAGATCGTCACGCTGCGTGTGCCCGAGCTTGACCCCAATAAAACCGTGGGTCAGTACGTCAAACCTGCGGATTGGAATGCTTTGTTGGCCGACCCGGATGTGGTGGTCATCGACACGCGCAATGATTACGAGGTGGCCATTGGGACCTTCAAAGGGGCCATCAATCCCAACATCAAAAACTTTGTGCAGCTGCCGGCCTGGTTGGACGCACAAGAAGATCTGAAAACCGATGCGCCCAAGAAACCCAAGGTGGCCATGTTCTGTACGGGCGGTATCCGTTGCGAAAAGTCCACCGCACTCATGAAGATGCGCGGCTTTGACGAGGTGTACCACCTTGAAGGCGGCATCCTCAAATACCTTGAAGAGATCCCGCCCGAGCAAAGCACCTGGGAAGGCGAGTGCTTTGTTTTTGACGAACGCGTGAGTGTGGGCCATGGTCTGGGCGTGGGCAGCCACGAACTGTGTCGTTCTTGCCGCTGGCCATTGAGTGAGCGGGACAAACGCTCACCTCACTATGTGAAAGGGGTGA
>CANHUM010000165.1 GCA_947463845.1 Comamonadaceae bacterium | reverse complement strand
GCATGGCACGTTGGCGCGGGCTGATGTCGGCTTTGCGGTGGTTGATGGCCACCTGATCGGCCACCAAAGGTTTTTTCTCGTAAATGCGCAAGATCGCGCCATGCGCCACCACGCAATACAGGCAATTGTTGGCCGCGCTGGTGGTGGTCACGATCATCTCGCGTTCGCCCTTGGTCAGGCCGCTGTTGCGGCCCACCGACTCGGGCACCATCAGCGCGTCGTGGTAAGCAAAAAATGCACGCCACTCGGCCGGGCGGCGGGCAAAGGCCAGAAACACATTGGGCACAAAACCGGCTTTTTCCTGCACCTCCAGCACCTTGGCGCGGATGTCTTCAGGCAAGTCCTTGATTTCGGGAGCAGGGTAGCGTGATGTGGTGGCTGGTGTGGGTGTGCTCATGGTGTCTCCTGTTGGGCTAGCCGTTGATTATGCTCAGGGCTTTTACAGGAGCCTGTCATGTCCCCAACACCCCCAAGTTCCCCGATCGAGCAAGCCCGCGACGCCCGCCCCAACGATGCTGCATTTCAGGCGGGCCTCACCACTCGCACCCAGGTCATGGGCCCAGCCTATGTGGAGCGCGCTTTGGGCGCCGCTACCGACTACACCATGCCCATGCAGGAGTTCATCACGGCCAATGCCTGGGGCAATGTTTGGCAGCGTCCGGGCCTGGACCTGAAAACCCGCAGCCTGATCACGGTGGCCATGCTGACGGCGCAGGGCAAGCAGCATGAGCTCAAAGCCCATGTGCGGGGTGCCATCCACAATGGTGCGACACCCGAAGAGTTGCGTGAAGTGATGCTGCACGCCACCGTGTACTGTGGATTCCCCACGGCCATCGATGCTTTCCGCAGCGTGACCGAAGTGGTCGAATCACTGGCCTGAGAGGCTGCTCAATTGGCCCGCGCCACCCAAACCGTGGCGCCTTGTGGACCGTACAGCTCGGCATGGGGCACGTTGCGCGCCAGGCGGAAAAAATCACCGACTTTCAGGTGCTTGACCTCATCGTTCACGGTCAACCAGTACTCGCCCTGAGCCACATAGGCACTCACATCAAATGGATGGGTGTGGGTGTCCAGTTTCAGATTCGCTTCCCATTGGCGCACGATGATTTCGTCAAAGCCCTCGTCCATGGACTGGGCGGTGAAGGTTTCCAAGGTCGGTGTGTTCATGCGCAGCTCCTGTTCATTTGCCGTTGATGGCGAGCAGTTCGACTTCAAACATCAAAGTCGCGTTGGGGGGAATCACGCCGCCAGCGCCACGTTCACCGTAGGCTGTGGCAGGGGGGCAGGTCAATTTGGCAGTGCCGCCCACTTTCATCATCTGGACTCCTTCGGTCCAGCAGGGAATCACCCGGTTCAGGGGGAATTCGATGGCCTCGTTGCGCTTGAACGAGCTGTCGAACTCTTTGCCATCGGGCAAAGTCCCCCGGTAGTGCACTTTGACCTTGTCTGTGGCTTTGGGGCTGGCGCCCGTGCCCTCTTTGGTGGCGCGGTAAACCATGCCGGATGGGGTGAGCTTGGCCCCCGATTCTTTGGCTGCTGCAGCAATCACCGGGTTGGTGGTTGACCAGGCAGGCATGGCGGTCAAAAGGCAAAAAGTCAGGCTGCTGATGGGCAAAAGTGTTTTCATGTCAGAGGATGTGAAGATCGGTTGATAACAAACGGTCAAAAAACTCAGCCAAAAGAATGGCCTTGGGAGAGTTGTCCCAGCCGTGCACTGATGCTGTGGAACTCGGCCACCGTCTGGTCGATGATTTGCTGGGCGGTCAAAACTTTATGCACCAAGCCCGCCGATTGGCCAGCCAGAGCCGGGGCTGCATTCATGTTGCCTCTGAAATAAACGTCCTGAATCCCCTTGAAAGCGTCGGGTCCCATCAGACCCGCTTCATGAAGATTTTGGGTGAAGGGCGCTTTCAAGGCGCGAATGCAGGGTGATGACTTGGTGTTGAGCATGTATGTGCCGGTGGTGCTCGCATCCACAATGGCTTGTTTGTAATGCGTGTGCACCGGACTTTCGGCACAAGCGACAAAGCGGGTGCCCATTTGTATGGCTTCGGCGCCCAGGGCAAATGCCGCGGCCATGCCGCGTCCATCCACAATGCCACCTGCGGCGATCAAGGGCAGTTCTGTTTTTTCCCGAATGGCTTGCAGCAGCACCAAGGTGCTGACCTCTTCCGGGTTCTTGAAGCCGCCGCCTTCAGAGCCTTCGACCACCAGGCCATCCACACCGGCGTCGGCACACTTGAGCGCGGCTTCGAGCGTGGGCACGGCGTGGTAAACCGCGATGCCCGCAGCTTTCAGGGGGGACACAAACTTGGCGGGGCTGCCTGCAGACGTGGTGACAAATCGGATCCCGGATTCGCAGACAAAGCGCAGCATGGCATCGTCTTTCAAAAACCGGATCGGCAGGTTCACGCCAAAAGGAAGGCCGGTTTGGCGCATGACCAGGATTTCCCGCTGGCAGTTCTCTGTTTCACCCGAGGAGGTTTCGATGATCCCCAGACCCCCGGCTCGGGACACGGCAGAAGCCAGAGCGCTTCGGGCGATCCAGCCCATGGGGGCTTGCAAAATAGGGTAGGTTGCCCCGGTGTGGGCCAATACGCGGTTCATGCCTGTGTCTTCATGTGTAAAAACCCATGATACGGTTTGTGGAGTGGTCAGGCAGTCGCCAATCTGTCGCAACGGGCAGATGGCAGTGCATAAACTCTGGGCTTGTTCACAAAAAAGGTTTGGTCATGGCTTTGACCCTGTTTGCTTTTGACACCCCCAACGCCCGCAAGATCACGGTGGCCCTGGAAGAAATGGGCTTGCCTTATGCCGTTCAGGTGGTGGACATCGGGAAAAACGAACAATTTGCGCCTGATTTCTTGAAAATCAGCCCCAACAACAAGATTCCCGCGCTGCTGGACACGGATGGCCCCGAGGGTCAGACGCAGACGGTTTTCGAGTCGGGCGCGATCCTGATTTACCTGGCCGAAAAAACGGGTCTTTTTTGGCCCGCCAAAGGCGCTGGCCGAGTCGCAGCGCTGGAGTGGTTGATGTTTCAGGTGGGGGGCTTTGGACCAGCCCCTGGTCAAGTTCACCACTTTGCAGCCTTGAGTGACGAGGGTGACAAACGCTATGGCTTGCAGCGTTTCATGGCCGAAACCTTGCGTCTGTATGGCGTGATGGACCGCAGGTTGGCCGAACATGCGTTTTTTGCCGGCGAATTGTCGATTGCGGACTTTGCGATTTTGGGTTGGGTCTGGCGGCATCCTCGGCACCAGGTCGATCTGGCGCAGTTTCCCCATGTCCAGCGCTGGTACCAAGCCTTGATGGCCAGGCCGGCGGTGCAGAAGGGTTTTGCGGTCGCTTTGCGACGCGATCAATGACTGGGCGAACGGTCTGTATTTCGCCGAATCCGTCCCCGGCGCTGGCTCGGACGGTCCATTCTTGTGGCTTAATATCGTTTTGAATTTTTTCCGGAGCCAGAGATGGGCAACAAAATCGTTACCGAAGCAGATCGCAAATTCACACCTCCACTGCCTGCATTGCCTGGCACGACTTTGCGCACAGGCGGCCGCGGTCAGCGCGTCAGCCTTGAGCGCGGCGTGGCCACACGCAGCAAGAAAAACCCCGGCAAGCGCTCCAAAAAGGGCGGTTGAGTGCCGGTGTGCCCGGCGTTTGCCGGGCCTGTGTCCAGCCACTGATGTGTTCAGTGGCTTTTTTTTCGGTTTTTGGCAGGGCCTTTCGGGTATGAGTAGCTGAGCGAGGAGTGCAGTATGTTGATTTCTTATGGCGCAGTTTTGGTGGCGGGCATCATGCCCGTGGTGTGCGCAGGCATCGCGAAATCGGGTTTCAAGGGTTATGACAACAGCGACCCTCGGGCCTGGTTGGCCCGGCAAACCGGTTTCCGTGCGCGGGCCAATGCTGCGCAGGCCAACTGTTTTGAAGCGTTCCCTTTTTTTGCCGTCGGCGTGGTGCTGGCCCTGCTCACCGGGGTCGACCCCGATGTGGTCGATGCCTTGGCCATGATGTTCATTGCATTTCGCGTCGCTTATGTCTTCTTTTATGTCGCCGACAAGGCCAAATGGCGCACCATCGTGTGGTCTGGTGCCTATGTGGTGGTGCTCGCGCTGTTTGCCTTGGCGATGCTGAATTTGCACCCGGTCTGACGCAAAAAGACCCACTTAACAAGGCACAATAAGAGCTCAGCCCCGGTGGTGAAACTGGTAGACACACCGGACTTAAAATCCGTTGCTTCCGTAACAGGGGCGTACCGGTTCGATTCCGGTTCGGGGCACCAAGTACCATGCGGCTTTCAAGGCATCAATCACCTTGGAGCCGCATTTTTCTTGCTTATAGCGTTGCACACTCGTTGCACAAAAAATCTGGTGAATATACAATTTGTGCAACGAACTTGCTTGTTTTTTAAGCACAAGGAACATTGCACAATGCCTCAAAAAAGCGACGAGACCGTACACATCCTAGAAGGGCAAGCCACGCTTTTTCAGCGTCCAACCAGTCCTGTTTGGCATGTTC
>CANHUM010000164.1 GCA_947463845.1 Comamonadaceae bacterium | reverse complement strand
TGCGGGGCAACTTGGCCACCCAGGTAGGGGACAAGATCAGGTTTTCCATCACCGTCAGGTGCGGGAACAGGTTGAATTGCTGGAACACCATGCCGACTTCGCGGCGCACCTGGTCGATGCCTTTGACGTCATCGCCCAACACAGTGCCGTCCACAGTGAGGGTGCCTTCCTGGTATTCCTCCAGGGCGTTGATGCATCGGATGAGGGTGGATTTGCCCGAACCCGAGGGGCCACAAATGACCACTTTTTCGCCTTTGGCGAACTGCAGGTTGACGTCGCGCAACACGTGGTAGCCATTGCTGGCATACCACTTGTTGACGCCTTTGAATTCAATGATGGGGTTTGCGTTGGAGGTCATAAGTGTCTTTCGTTCAGCGGACTTTGCTCACAGCCGTGCGCTCTTCGATCCACAGGCTGTAACGTGACATGGCAAAGCAGAACGCAAAATACATGAGGGTGATGAAGAGATAGGCTTCGATCTTGAATGGACGCCAGTCGGCGTCCGAGTTCAGCGCCAGGCCCAAGGCACCCGTCAGCTCATAGAGCGACACGATGGTCACCAGCGAAGTGTCTTTGAAAAGCCCGATGAAAGTGTTCATGATGGACGGCACCACCGTGGCCAAGGCCTGGGGCAGCACGATCATCCGCTGGGTCTGCCAATAGCTCAGGCCCAAGGTGGCCGCCGCTTCGGTTTGGCCTTTGGGCAAAGCCTGCAGACCACCCCGAATGACTTCGGCCATGTAGGCGGCGGAAAACAAGGTGATGCCCACCACCACACGCACCAGCACATCGATTTTGACGCCCTCGGGCATGAACAGCGGCAGCATGAACGAGGCCATGAACAAGACCGTGATGAGCGGCACGCCACGGATGAGTTCAACGTACAAGGTGCACAAGGTCTTGATGGCCGGCATGTTGGAGCGGCGACCCAAAGCCACAAAAATGGCCAACGGAAAAGCCAGCGTCATGGCGATCACCGTGAGCATCACCGTCAAGGGAAAACCGCCCCACTGATCGGTATCGACCTCGGTCAAACCGAAAAAGCCGCCTTTCATGAGCACAAAATAAACCACCAACATGACGGCCCAGATCAAGGGCAGTGTTTTGTTCCAGAAACGCGGCATGCAACTGATGACCACCACGCCCAGCATCAAGGCGGTGGCAATCACGGGCCGCCAATGCTCGGCTTCAGGGTAGCGGCCCATCACGATCAAGCGACCTTTTTCGGTGATCACGCCCCAGCAGGCACCCACACCGCGCGCATCATTACAAGCTTGCAGGTTAGCGCCAAAAACGGCCTGAACAACAGCCCAGTCCATCGAGGCCGTCAAAACCCACAAGCCCAAAGCCAGCAACAAAACAGACAGCACACTGTTGCCGGTGCTGGAAAACAAATTGGCCCGAAACCAAGCCACCAAGCCTTCACTGCGCCCCGGCATGGGACGCGCTTCAGAGGATTTGAAAACAGTGGTCATGTCAGCGCTCCTGAATGGCGGCACTGGCATTGAACCAGTTCATGAGCGCCGAGGTGATCAGGGAAAGTGTGAGGTACACCAGCATCACAATGGACAGCGCCTCGATGGCACGGCCCGTCTGGTTGAGCGTGGTGTTGGCAATCGAGACCAGCTCAGGGTAACCAATGGCGACCGCCAAAGAAGAGTTTTTGGTCAGGTTCAGGTATTGGCTGGTCAGCGGGGGGATGATGACCCGCAGGGCTTGCGGCAGAACCACCAGGCGCATGGCCTGGTTTTTCGTCAACCCCAATGAGGCTGCCGCCTCGTGCTGGCCCAGCGAGACCGATGCAATGCCCGAGCGAACCACCTCGGCAATGAACGCCGAGGTGTAAAACACCAGCCCAAAGAGCAAGGCCATGAACTCCGGACTGAAAGCGCCACCATCTTCGATCTGGAAATCACCCACCTTGGGCAAATCCCATTCCGAAGGCGCGCCACCGACCAGCCAGCCCAGCAAGGTCAGCCCAAACACAGCAGCCAATGCCACCCAGGCAACCGGACGGGCCTGACCCGTCCGATCGAAATGCGCGCGCGCCAGGCTTCGGTAATACAGCCCGAACGCCAATCCCAAACACGCGCCCACCAAGGCCAGTGTTTGACCCAACTGCCAAACCGGCCAAGGAAAGGAAACCCCGTTCTTGCTCAGGTAAAAATGGCCTGCCTGCCAGGCGTTTTCAAGGTCCGGCAACGCCTCCGCAAACACCAAATACCAGATCAACAGCTGCAAATAAACAGGCACATTGCGGAAAAACTCCACAAAGGCATAACAAATCTTCTTCACCAGGAAGTTGGTCGAGAAACGCCCCACGCCAATCAGCACCCCCAACAAGGTGGCCAAGGCAATGCCGATGACAGCGACTTTCAGGGTGTTGAGCATGCCAATCGCGAACGCCACAAAGTACGAGCTGTTGTGCGCATACTCGATCATCGTTTCGCTGATGTCAAAACCAAACGGCTGGAATAAAAAATCGTACCCGCTCTGGATACCCCGCAAACGCATGTTGGCCAAGGTGTTGCGCACCAGCAAGGCCACGAGCGCACAAGCCGACAAAATCGCCACGATTTGATAGATGACCGAACGCCCTTCGCGGCTACGCCACGAAATCGAACGGTTTTTCTTCTCGGGCGAGGGCCTCGCCTCGATCATTGAAAAATGGGACATGTTTGCTGCATGAATAAAGACAGTTTGGCAAAAAATACGCCCCATCAAGGGGCGTATTCAGAGCCTTCAAGAAAGGCAGCGTATCAACGCAACGGTGCCGAGTACAACAAGCCGCCCTGATTCCATTGACGGTTCATGCCACGTGGCAGGTTGATGGAGGTCTTGGGGCCGACATTGCGCTCAAAGATCTCACCGTAGTTGCCGGTGACCTTGATTGCACGGTAGAGCCACTCTTTGTCCAAGCCCAGGTGCTTACCGAGGTCTTCGGTGGCGCCCAACAAACGACCCACCTGTGGGTTGTCACTGGTCTTCATCTGGTCCACATTGGCCTGGGTGATGCCGTACTCTTCGGCTTCGATCAGACCTGCCAGGACCCACTTGTTGATGGCCAGCCACTCGTCGTCACCACGGCGGACCATGGGGCCCAAGGGCTCTTTGGAGACCAGATCAGGCAAGATCACGTGGGCTGCAGGATCCTTGGCTTCTTTGGCACGCACAGAGGCCAAACCCGATGTGTCGGTGGTGTAAGCCTGGCAACGACCCGCAAAGTAAGCGCCGGTGGCGGCTTCGACTTTTTCAAACACCACAGGCTTGAGGTTGAGCTTGTGTGTGCGCGAGTAATCGGTCAGGTTTTTCTCGGTGGTGGTCCCCGATTGGACGCAAACCGTAGCACCCTTGAGTTGCTTGGCGCTGGTGATCTTGCCTTTGGGAACCATGAAGCCTTGGCCGTCGTAGTAGTTCACACCCGCAAAATGCAGGCCCAAAGAGGCATCGCGGCTCAAGGTGCTGGTGCTGTTGCGGGCCAACACATCAATCTCACCAGACTGCAAAGCGGTGAAGCGCTGCTGGGCTGTCAGAGGCACGTACTTGACTTTGGTGGGGTCGCTCAGCACAGCGGCGGCAACGGCACGGCAATGGTCCACATCGAGTCCCGACCAGTTACCGCTGGAGTCTGCGGCAGAAAAACCTGCCAAGCCTGTATTCACACCGCAAACAATCTGACCACGTTGCTTGATTTGGTCCAGAGTTTTGCCGGCCAT
Source organism: Comamonadaceae bacterium (assembly GCA_947463845.1). Lineage (GTDB taxonomy): Bacteria > Pseudomonadota > Gammaproteobacteria > Burkholderiales > Burkholderiaceae_C > Limnohabitans_A. The sequence goes on along the minus strand of CANHUM010000164.1, from coordinate 807 downwards.
GGCAGATGTTCCGGCCAGCAAACCGGCTGTCGCCAACATCGCACCGATCACAGTTTGTGCACATTTCTTCATGGTTTAAATCCTCTTTATGACTTTTGAGCGGCAAATTGCCACCCTTTGATGAAATACCCAATCCAGACTTGGATTGCCCAGGTTTATACCCTAGGACGGTTGATGGACAAGGGATTCAGTTTGGAGATGCACCAAGTTGACGCAACACCTTCGCTTCCTCACCGGTCTTTTGCACAAAATGTGCCTGCCCAGTCAAGGAATTGAATATAGTCAGTTTCAAGGCCGATGCGCCTCAGGTTTTCCCTGAGCATCAGGCCGCAAATACATTAACGAATGATGAACACTCAACGAGAGGAGTGAACAGGGCCACTGGTTTGGGTCAAATGCTGCCAGAGCCGTTGTGCAGGCCCAGGCGTGGTCAATTTGGACAGCGGTTTGACACGGTAGGCTCGCACTTCCATGCTCAGAGCCAGGGCTTGCCCATCGGGCAGCATCACCTCCACGAGTGCCCCCGACTGCACTTCTTTTTTCACAGCACTTCGGGGCAAGAACGCCACGCCATGTCCCTCCAAGGCCATCACCTTCAAGCCCTCGGCCATGTCGGTTTCATAGACCCGCTCCAAATGCACAGGCGTTCCGGCCTGCTTCAAAATCCAGTCGGTGATGTCACCCAAGTAGGCGCCTGGCGCGTAGCCCAAATAAGGCAAGGGCTTGGCCGCAAGACCGGGCAAGCTGTAAAGCGCACGCCCATCAGAGCGCGTGGGCGCATAAGGGGCCAAGACCTCATGGCCCAGC
>CANHUM010000163.1 GCA_947463845.1 Comamonadaceae bacterium | reverse complement strand
TTTCTGGCCACATCAGGCTTGCGTTACATTGATGGCATGAGTGCTGTCATGCCCAAAAATCCCAAAGCTAGCGCCAGCCGCCCCAAAGCGCTGAACCCGGCCGCTGCCAATGCGGCAGCCGCCAGCTTTGCCGTGCTGGAGGCACAGTTGGATTACTTGAGCGAAGCCGACATCGATATGGTGCGGCGAGCTTACAAATTTGCCGATGAAGCCCACCTGGGCCAGATGCGCAACAGCGGGGAACCCTACATCACCCACCCCATCGCGGTGGCGGGTTTGTGCACTGAATGGCAACTCGACGCCCAGGCTCTGGCCGCTGCACTGCTGCACGACGCCATGGAGGACTGTGGCATCACCAAGATCGAGTTGATTGAGCGCTTTGGCTCCCCCGTGGCCGAACTGGTCGATGGCCTGACCAAGCTGGAAAAACTGGAATTCAACACCCGCGAGGAAAACCAGGCGGAGTCTTTCCGCAAAATGCTGCTGGCCATGGCCCGCGATGTGCGCGTCATCCTCATCAAGCTCGCCGATCGCACCCACAACATGCGCACCATGGCCGACATGCCGCGCAGCAAGTGGGGCCGCATCGCTTCCGAAACGCTCGAGATTTATGCGCCCATTGCCCACCGCTTGGGCCTGAACCAAATCTACCGCGAACTGCAGGACCTGTCGTTCAAACACCTGCTGCCCTGGCGTTATGCCGTGCTTGCCAAAGCCGTTTCACGTGCACGCAACCGCCGCCGCGATCTGATTCAGAAAGTGCAAGCCGATGTGGAATCAGTTTTTGCACAGGCCCACATGGACGCGCGCATCAGTGGACGCGAAAAAACCTTGTACTCCATCTACAAGAAGATGGATGAAAAGCACCTGAGCTTTGCGCAAGTGACCGACATTTACGGCTTCCGTGTCATCGTGCCTTCGGTCATCGACTGCTACACCGCTTTGGGCATGCTGCACCAGATTTACAAGCCCGTACCCGGCAAGTTCAAGGACCATATCGCCATTGCCAAGGTCAATGGCTACCAGTCGCTGCACACCACCTTGGTGGGGCCTTCGGGCGTGAACGTCGAGTTCCAAATGCGCACCGAAGCCATGCACTTGGTGGCTGAATCGGGTGTGGCTGCCCATTGGCTCTACAAGGAACACGAGTCGGCCAGCGCCCAGTCCGAGCGCTTGGGCACGCAGTGGCTGCAGTCCCTGCTCGACATTCAGAAAGAAACACGCGACGCCGCCGAATTCTGGGACCATGTCAAGGTCGATTTGTTTCCGGATGCGGTCTATGTGTTCACACCCAAGAGTCAAATCATGGCCTTGCCTCGGGGCGCCACGGTGGTGGACTTTGCCTACGCCATCCACAGCCGGGTGGGCGACCATGCCATGGCTGCACGCATCAATGGCGATCAGGTGCCGCTGCGCACCGAATTGAAAAACGGCGATGTGATCGAAGTCATCACCGCACCCGTGTCAGCGCCCAATCCAGCCTGGCTGGGCTTTGTGCGCACCGGACGCGCCCGCTCCAAAATTCGCCATCACCTCAAGACCATGGCCCAAACAGAGTCGGTGAGTTTGGGCGAAAAACTGTTGGCGCAGGCTTTGCGTGCCGAAGGCATTCACCAGTTGCCCGCCCATGACGATGCCCATCATGCGCTTTGGGAAAAGTTACTTCGATTCACAGGCAACCGCCACCGTCAAGACCTGTTGATGGACATAGGGCTGGGCAAGCGCATCGCCACCATCGTGGCCAAACGCCTGACCGCCTTGTTGTCCGAAGCGGGCGAGAAGCCCGACCCACTGTTGATGACACGGGAGCGATTCACCGCCCACGAGTCCATTTCCCAAGGCGCCATCATTTTGGATGGCAGTGAAAACGCCTCGGTCGTATTTTCCAGGTGCTGTCGCCCCTTGCCCGGCGACGATATCGTGGGCTATTTGGGCCGTGGCGAAGGCTTGACCGTGCACACCCGAGATTGCGCTACCGCCCGCAAACTCGAACACAAGGACAGTGAGCGCTTCATCGGCGTGGAATGGTCCGACGAGTTGAGCCGCAACTTCGAAACCGCCATCACCATCACGGTCATCAACGGCAAAGGCGTACTGGCCCGGGTGGCAGGTGCCATGGCCAGCGCTGAAACCGACATCGTCCACGTCGACATGGGGCAAGAGACGCCGCAGGATACGGCCGAGTTGAAGTTTGTGATTTCAGTACGAGACACCACCCACCTGGACCAGGTGCTGCGTCACCTCAAGCGCACGCCCTCGGTCATCAAGGCACAGCGGCAAAAGCACAAAGGCAACACCAGCCTTTGACCTGCTCTTTCAAACAGGGCTGGGGTAGGAGACGTCCAGCACCTCGATGGGCAACACGCCAGATGGGGTGACCAGCTTCAGTTCATCACCCACACGCGACTTGAGCAACGTGCGGGCGATCGGAGAAACCCAGCTCACCTGCCCCTTCAAGGCATCGGCTTCGTCAATGCCCAAAATCGTCACGGTGCGCTCCTTGCCAGACGCCTCGATGTAGGTGACTGTGGCGCCGAAAAACACCTGTTCGCTGCCATGATGAAGGGCCGGATCCACCACTTCGGCGATTTCCAGGCGCTTGGTCAGGAAACGTATGCGCCTATCGATCTCGCGCAGGCGCTTTTTGCCATACAGATAGTCGCCATTTTCCGACCGGTCGCCATTGCTTGCAGCCCAGTGCACGATCTCCACCACTTTGGGACGCTCGTCATCGATCAGGACAAACAACTCGGACCTCAACCGGGCGTAGCCCTCTGGTGTCATGTAGTTGCGCGTACCCACAGGCAAGGCGGGCAAACCCAATTCTTCGTCATCAGCGTCTGGTGAAATGACTTGACTCATGTTTGTTGGCTCAAAGAAAAAGCCCACAACTTGCGTTGTGGGCTTTCTTGATTTTGGTGCGGCTGGCAGGAATCGAACCCACGACCCCTTGGTTCGTAGCCAAGTACTCTATCCAGCTGAGCTACAGCCGCATCATGCCTGTGATTATAGCAAGCTTTTGGGGGCGTCCCGGACGCCGGCGCATTTAAATCGTGGGCTCACGTTATGCTCCACCCCAAGCTCATATGTGTCCATCTGGAGGGCCTTCCACCATGCCAACCCTAAACCCCCAAGGCGCCATCGTCGACGTGACTGGTCTGCAGGTCGGTCACTTCACGCTGCATGAACGTCTGACCGGCTGCTCGGTGGTCCTGGCCCCACATGGCGCCGTGGGCGCGGTGGATGTGCGCGGCGCCGCCCCGGGCACCCGCGAGACCGATTTGCTGGATCCGACCAACCTGGTGGACAAGGTGCACGCTGTGGTGTTGACCGGAGGCAGCGCGTTCGGACTGGACGCGGCCACAGGCGTGGTGCGCTGGCTCGATGAACAGGGCATCGGCTTTGACACCGGTCATGGCCGTGTGCCCATTGTCCCAGCGGCCGTGTTGTTCGATTTGCCTGTCGTACGCCCAGGCGATAACCCTCAAGCACGGCCCGGCGCGCAAGCGGGTTATGCAGCATGCCAGGCGGCATCCACTGCAAAGCCTGCCGCAGGCAATGTGGGGGCCGGTGCAGGCGCCTGCGTGGGCAAGTTGTTTGGTCTGGCGCGCTGCATGAAAGGCGGTATCGGCAACGCCAGCGTGCGTGTGGGGCCTTGGGTGGTGGGCGCTTTGGTGGCTTGCAACGCGGTGGGCGATGTGATCGACCCAGCCACGGGGCAGGTGCTGGCCGGTGCCCTGACGGCCGATGGGCAAAACTTGTTGCACACCCAACGCGCCTTGTTGACGGGCGAACGCGGCAACCGACCCCTGCCCGGCACCAACACCACCATTGGCGTGGTGGCCACCAACGCCGCCCTGACCAAAGCCCAGGCCAAACGTCTGGCCATGAGCGCCCACGACGGCCTGGCCCGCAGCATCCGCCCAGCCCACACCACTTTGGACGGCGACACCTTGTTTGCGATGGCCACCGGCACCGAAACCGCTGCAGTGGATTTGATGTTGCTCTCGGTGATGGCGGCAGAAGCCACGGCACTGGCCACGGTCGATGCCATTCGGCAGGCGCAGGGGATCACAAGCCACTGGGGCAATGTGCCTGCTGCCATCGATCTGAGGACATGACCTCAGCCACAAAAAAGCCCACGGCATTGCCAATGGGCCACTTCTACGATTTGGATGGTAGGGCGTGACAGACTTGAACTGTCGACCAAAGGATTATGAGTCCTCTGCTCTAACCAACTGAGCTAACGCCCCCACCGAAGGACAGATTGTAGTGGGCCGCAGGGGCTTATTTGGACTGACTCAGTGCGTTGCTGACCAGACGCGAGGTGATGTTGACGATCTGGATCATGCGGTCATAGGGCATGCGGGTAGGGCCGATCACGCCCAACGTTCCCACGACCTGACCATCCACCTCATAGGGGGAACTGACCACCGACAGTTCCTGCATGGGGACGATCTGGCTTTCGCCGCCAATGTAGATGCGCACACCTTCGGCCTGGCTGGACACGTCCAGCAGTCGCATGAGTTGGGTTTTTTGCTC
>CANHUM010000162.1 GCA_947463845.1 Comamonadaceae bacterium | reverse complement strand
GGCTGATGCAACTGCCCGGTGTGCTGGGTGTGCGCGTCAAGATTGCCAAACTTGAAATTTTTGAAGACTGCGAAGTGGCCATTCGCATGGAAACCGGACAGTGGTGAACCCCATGAACACAGCAACCGAGAACACCTGGGTGGATGCAGAAACGGCCGATGCCGCCAAAGCCGCCAAGATCGAACGCGAAACCCACAAGCTCGAAAAGCGCCTTTGCCGTCAGGTGGGTCAGGCCATCAGTGACTTCAACCTGATCGAAGCAGGCGACCGCATCATGGTCTGCATGTCGGGCGGCAAGGACAGCTACGGCATGCTCGACATCCTGCTCAAGATGAAAGCCCGCGCCCCGGTCGACTTCGAGCTGGTGGCGGTCAACCTGGACCAGAAGCAACCTGGCTTTCCGGAGCACATCCTGCCGGCTTACCTGAAAGAGCTGGGCGTGGAATTCCACATCGAGACGCAAGACACCTATTCCATCGTCAAGGACAAGATCCCTGAAGGCAAGACCATGTGCAGCCTGTGCAGCCGTTTGCGCCGGGGTATTTTGTACCGCGTAGCACGGGAGCTGAAGTGCAACAAGCTGGCCCTTGGCCATCACCGCGACGACATGCTTCAAACCTTCTTTCTGAACATGTTCTTTGGCGGCAAGCTCAAGGGCATGCCCCCGAAACTGGTCAGCGACAACGGCGAGTTCATGGTGATCCGACCACTGGCCTATGTGGCCGAGACCGACCTCATCCGTTGGGCAGATCACCGACAGTTTCCCATCATCCCGTGCACCCTGTGTGGCAGCCAGGAAAACCTGCAACGCCTGCAGGTGGGCAACATGCTGCGCGAGTGGCAAAAGAAGCACCCTGGTCGGATTGAAAACATGTTTGCAGCTTTGCAAAATGTGGTGCCCTCGCACTTGATGGACCCCCAGCTGCACGGCTTCAAGGACCTGAAGATCACCGGCATCGCGGATGAGGCGGGTGACAAGGCTTTTGACGAAGAAGAGTTCAAGGAAGCCACACTGCCGGGGATTCAGGTCATCTCGATGTGAACCTCAGGAGGACAGGTCATGCGCACAGCAACTCGACAGTTCACGCGGTGGTTTTCAATGGCCTTGGCCGCGCTGGCCTGTACGGTTTTGACGGGCTGCGCCTCGATGCGCCTGATCGACAGCGATGTGGTCTCGGTGGCGGCGGTGCCGCCTGGCATGAGCTTGCAAGGGGCCAAATACCGCTTTGAGCGGCTGCCCTCTCAAGTCCACAATCCCGAAGCCGGGATGGCCGAACAACAAGCCGAGGCCGCCATGACCGCCGTGGGCTTGGTCCGCGATGATGCCCAGGCCCAATTGAGCGTGATGGTCGGTTTCAGCGGCAGCAGCTATTTGGCAGACCCTTGGGGTCGACCCCTGGGACCGGGTTGGTCGCCTCACGGCAGCATCTCTATCGGCACGGGTTGGGGTGGCAGTTTCGGCTCCCACATCGGCTTGGGCATGGGCATGCGTTTTCCACCCCCCACCCATTACCGTCGCGAAGTCAGCCTGATCATGCGTGACCTGAAGTCTGGCCAAGTGGTTTATGAAACCCGGGCCAGCCATGCCGGCCCTTGGAGTGACAGCGTGCCGATTTTTACCACCCTGTTTCAGGCGGCGATGGCCAACTTTCCCAACCCGCCAACAGGTGTGCGGCGCGTGAACATCGAATTGCCCCGCTGAACGCATCCCCCCCATGGAAGTCACCCGCATTCTGGCGATTCGCCACGGTGAGACGGCTTGGAACGTCGACACCCGCTTGCAAGGCCATCTGGACATCCCGCTCAATGAGACTGGCCTGCTGCAGGCCGAACACCTGGCACGCGCCTTGGCAGGGCGTGAAGCCATTGATGCGATTTATGCCAGCGACCTGTCCCGTGCCCGCACCACTGCCGAAGCCATAGGCCAAGCCGTCGGCCTGAGCGTACGCACCCACACGGGTTTGCGAGAGCGTCATTTTGGTCTGTTCCAGGGGCGCACCTTTGCAGAGGTGGAGACCGAGTTGCCCGAACACGCCTTTCAGTGGCGCAAACGGGTACCCGACTGGACACCGCCTGGAGGCGGCGAATCACTGCTGAGCCTGCACCAGCGCATTGTGGACACGGTCCATGAATTGGCGGCCCAACACACCGGCCAACAGATTGTGCTGGTCGCGCACGGGGGCGTGCTGGACATTTTGTACCGTGCCGCCACCCGTCTGGACCTGCAAGCCCCACGCACCTGGCAACTCACCAACACAGCGGTCAACCGTTTGCTGTGGACGCCCGAAGGCCTGTCCCTGGTGGGCTGGAGCGACACCGCCCACCTGAACGCGCTGGCCAAAGACGAAACGTCTTTATAAGGCGCTGTTTTGAAGCGCAGCGATGCGCTGCTCGATGGGTGGGTGGGTGCTGAACAACTGCCCGATGCCACCGGCAATGCCCATCGCCGCCATGGTCTTGGGCAGTTCGGCGGTGTGCACGCCGCCCAAGCGGGCCAAGGCATTGATCATCGGCTGCTTGCGGCCCATGAGCTGGGCAGCCCCCGAGTCGGCGCGAAATTCACGCTGACGGCTGAACCAGGCCACGATGATGGCCGCCACAAAACCCAACAGGATGTCCATCACAATGGTGGTGATGTAGTAACCCATGCCAGGCCCGGTGTTCTCGCTGTCACCCTTGCGCAAAAAGCTGTCCACCGCATAACCCACCACGCGCGAGATGAACACCACAAAGGTGTTCATCACACCCTGGATCAAGGTCATGGTGACCATGTCACCGTTGGCAATGTGCGCCACTTCGTGCGCGATCACCGCCTCGATTTCTTCGTGCGTCATGTTTTGCAACAAGCCGGTGGACACCGCGACCAAAGCAGAGTCCCGGAACGCGCCCGTGGCGAACGCATTGGCATCGCCCGGAAAAATGCCGACTTCGGGCATGCCGATACCGGATTTGTCAGCGAACTTGCGCACGGTATCGAGGATCCACGCTTCGTCGGCGTTGGCCGGCTGGGTGATGACCTTCACGCCCGAGGTCCACTTGGCCATGGGCTTGCTGATGAGCAAGGAAATGATGGCGCCGCCAAAGCCCATGATGAGTGCAAAGCCAAGCAAAGCACCCAGATTCAAGCCATTGGCCGTCAGGAAGCGATTGACGCCCAACAGGTTGGCCACAATGCCCAGCACGACCACGACGGCCAGGTTGGTCATGACAAAAAGAAAAATGCGTTTCATGTTGAGTTTCACTTTCAGCCCGAAAGACGCGGGCACGTGGGTCTAAATATGAGGGTTTCAGAATTCAAATTCAAGGGACGGCAGGCATTTCCGCAATGGCGTGTGGTTTTTGGCCTCCAACCGCTCGGCGCCTGGGTCTGAAAACATGGGCGTCTTCGTAAAAAGCCGGATCCTCGTTGGCAGACCACCAACCGGGCAGGCCCAACATGGGCAAAGGACTGAAAGGCTTTTGCGACAGTTTGGCCTGCATCAAGTCTTGCGCCAGCCAGGCATCGACGCCGTCGTGTGACACACCTTGCGGCACACGCCACATGTGCACCGTGATGGATTTGTATGGCTGTACCGCTTTTTCAAGGGCAGCATGGCCAAAAACCCAGACACGGTTGTGTGCCCACTCTGCACGCAAACCCACCAGCGCGTCTGTCCAGCGGTGCTCGGTCAGTGCCGCCCACATGGCATCTGAGGCCTGAATCAACAGCGCATTCTCATCGAAGACCGTGGCCGCATCGCGAACCGGCCCACGCACCTGCCCCACACCAGCGCGGGCGATTTCCTGCGCCTGCAAGGCGTTCAAACGCTTTTTGGCCAAAGGAAAATGCATCCAACACAGGGCATTGAAAAAGTCGTGCAAACCTTCCCGGGTGGGTACCTGGCCCGTGGCAAAAATGAAGTCTTCGTAGGCTTGGCCTTCGGGCAAATCGGATTGGGGCACAAAACGCACAGGGGCCAGGTCAAGCGCGTTCAAGGCATCCGGTTGAGGACAACCTGCCAAAACCTGACGCGCAACGGCTTCTCCCACGGCCCGCCAATCGGCCAGCCAGGGGGCATCCCAATCGATGTCGCTCAAGCCCAGCGCCGAAGCGGGGGCGCACCGACTGCCCGCACGGTTGGGGTTCAGGCGGTCAGCAGACGCCACGGCAGGCTCTCGCCAGAGCGCAGAGGCTTGAGTTCGGCTTCGCCAAAGGCGTAACTCTCGGGCGGCGTCCAGTTTTCGCGGCGCAAGGTGATGCGGTCGGTGTTGCGCGGCAAGCCATAAAAGTCGGCCCCGAAAAAGCTGGCAAAACCTTCGAGCTTGTCCAAAGCCCCCGCCTGGTCAAACACTTCGGCATACATCTCGATGGCAGCATGCGCGGTGTAGCAACCCGCGCAGCCTGTGGCGTGCTCTTTCAGGTGAGCAGGATGGGGCGCACTGTCGGTGCCCAAAAAGAAGCGCGGATCGCCCGAAATGGCCGCCTGCACCAGCGCCTGTCGGTGTGTTTCGCGCTTGAGCACAGGCAAGCAGTAGTAATGCGGGCGAATGCCACCCGTGAAAATGGCGTTGCGGTTGTAGAG
>CANHUM010000161.1 GCA_947463845.1 Comamonadaceae bacterium | reverse complement strand
GTCGCATCACGTTGACATCCAATGGGGCACCACGCTCGGTGGCCAGCCGAACGGCCAATGCATCCAGACAGCCGCGCACTTGATAGACCTGGGCGATCCAGGCCACATCGAGCTGCGTGACCCGCACTCCGCGACCGGGCGCGTCCTCCAAAAAACCGTCTTTTTTGAGCAATCGCAGTGCCTGCAGGACAGGCTGACGTGAGACAGCCAGACGTTGCGCCAGGTCTTCCTGAGTTAAGCGCTCTCCAGGCGCCAATGCACCTTCGCTGATGGCGTCGAGCAAACGGCTGTACACCTGCTCCACGAGGTCTGGGGCTGAGGCGAGCTGAAGGAGTGATGAACTCATATCTGTATACAGAATACAAAGACATTTCAAAACAGCGCATCCGTGTTTACCCGTGACCAGGCATGGCTCACCAACGGGGTTTCTCACAAGCCAGGAGCCACCACAATGGGCCAATGGGATAATCCCAACCCATGACCATCTCCATCAAAAATGCCGACGACATCGCTGCGATGCGTGTGGCCGGCCGTCTGGCCTCTGAAGTTCTGGACTTCATCACACCTTATGTGAAACCCGGCGTCACCACCAACGAACTCGACAAACTGTGCCACGACTACATCGTGGACGTGCAACAAGCCATTCCCGCCCCGCTGAACTACGCGCCCGGCGGCTACAAGCCCTACCCCAAGTCCATCTGCACCTCGGTCAACCATCAGGTGTGCCATGGCATTCCCAACGACAAGCCCCTGAAAAAAGGTGATTCGGTGAACATCGACATCACCGTGATCAAGGACGGCTGGCACGGCGACACCAGCCGCATGTTCCATGTGGGTGAAGCTTCCATCGCGGCCAAGCGACTGGCCGCCTTGACCTACGAAGCCATGTGGAAAGGGATTGAGCAGGTCAAACCCGGCGCTCACCTGGGCGACATTGGTCACGCGATACAAAGGTTTGCCGAAGGCCATGGATTTTCGGTGGTGCGCGAGTTCTGCGGGCACGGCATTGGCCGCGTCTTCCACGAAGAGCCGCAGGTGCTGCATTACGGCAAGCCTGGCACCCTGACACAACTGGTTGCGGGCATGGTGTTCACCATCGAGCCCATGATCAATGCTGGCAAGCGCGACATCAAGGAAATGGGTGACGGCTGGACCATCGTCACCAAAGACCATTCTCTGTCTGCGCAATGGGAACACACCGTGTTGGTCACAGAAACCGGCTACGAGGTGCTCACTGTCTCGGCAGGATCGCCCGCGGTACCCTCGTTTGTGTCAGACAAAGCCACGGCCTGACATGGACACCCCAGCCATGTTGGCCGACATGGCCACGCTGCGCGAGACCTACAAGCAGGACAAAGCCGCCGTGCTGTCTACGCTGTCGGGTAGCGGCTCGGTGGCCAGGGGCCTCAAGCAAACCTTGCGGCAGCTGTCCATTCTGGCCGATGGTTTGCTGATACAGCTTTGGCACAACGCCGGGTTTTCTTCTGAATTGTGTTTGGTGGCGGTGGGCGGTTTTGGCCGTGCCGAGTTGTTCCCACACTCCGATGTCGATGTGTTGGTGCTGCTGCCAAATGGCCAGCCCCCTGAAGACACCCCTGATTTGCAAGCGCAACTTGAACGCTTCATTGGCAGCTGCTGGGACACGGGGCTTGACATCGGTTCCAGCGTTCGAACGCTCGATGAGTGCCTGGCCGAAGCGGCCAAAGACATCACGGTTCAAACCTCCTTGCTCGAAGCACGCCGCATCACGGGCAACACGCGCTTGTTTGCACAGTTTCAGCAAAAATTTCAGGAAGCGATGGACCCCCAGGCCTTCCTGGTGGCCAAAACCCTGGAAATGCGCCAACGCCACACCAAATTTGAAAACACGCCTTATGCCCTGGAACCCAATTGCAAGGAGTCTCCGGGAGGCTTGCGCGATCTCCAGGTGATTTTGTGGGTGGCACGCGCGGCCGGACTGGGTCACAGCTGGGATGAGCTGGCACGCAAGGGACTGGCCACGCCGCTGGAGGCGCGACAAATCAAGCGCAATGAGGCCTTGCTGGGTCTGATCCGTGCGCGCTTGCACCTGCAAGCCAAGCGGCGTGAAGACCGCTTGGTGTTTGACCTGCAAACCAGTGTGGCCGAGACTTTTGGCTTCAGCTCGGACGTCACTCCCGAAGGTCGACTGGCCTTGCGAGCCAGTGAAAAGCTGATGCGCCAGTACTACTGGGCAGCCAAAGCCGTCACGCAACTCAATCAAATCTTGCTGCTCAACATCGAAGACCGGCTCAAAACAGAACGGGGCGAAAGCATTGACCATTTCCGCCCACTGAATGAGCGTTTTTTCGAGAAAGCTGGCCTGATTGAAGTTGTCAGCGACGACCTCTACCAGAAGCAACCACACGCCATCTTGGAGACCTTCCTGCTCTACCAGGCCACGCCAGGCCTCAAGGGTCTCTCATCCAGAACGCTGCGCGCCCTTTACAACGTGCGCTCGGTGATGAACGGACGGTTTCGGGCCGACCCGGTCAATCGGCAAACTTTTTTAAAAATCCTACAGCAGCCTCAAGGCATCACCCACGCCCTGCGGCTGATGAACGACACCTCGGTCCTGGGACGCTACCTTTGGGTTTTCAGGCGCATCGTGGGCCAGATGCAGCACGACCTGTTCCATGCCTACACGGTGGACCAGCACATCCTCATGGTGCTGCGCAACGTGCGCCGTTTTTTCATGGCCGAACACACCCACGAATACCCTTTGTGCTCCCAATTGGCCAGTGGTTGGGACAAGCCCTGGATCCTTTATGCGGCCGCCTTGTTCCATGACATTGCCAAAGGCAGAGGCGGTGACCACTCCAAGCTCGGTTGTGCCGAGGTACGGACCTTTTGCAGACAACATGGCGTAGACAAGGAAGATGCCAAACTGGTTGAATTCCTGGTCAGCGAGCACCTCACCATGAGCCATGTGGCGCAGAAAGAGGACCTGGGCAACCCTGAAGTCGTCGCCCGGTTTGCCCAGCGGATGGGGGACGAGCGGCACTTGACCGCTCTGTACCTGTTGACCGTGGCGGATATCCGCGGCACAAGCCCCAAGGTCTGGAATGCTTGGAAAGGCAAGCTGCTTGAGGACCTGTACAAGGCCAGCTTGCGGGCGCTGGGCGGCGGCGCCCCCGATGCCAACACCGAAGTCCAAGCCAGAAAGCGGGACGCCCTCATCGAGCTGGCCCGGCTGGCTCAGCCCCATGAAGGACACAAAGCCTTGTGGGACACCCTCGACGTCAGCTACTTCATGCGCCACGATGCCTCCGACATTGCCTGGCATGCCCGCCAACTCTCGCGCCATGTGGCACGGCCTGATGCGGCACAGGAGCGCACCATCGTGCGGGCGCGTCCATCGCCTGTCGGTGAAGGCTTGCAAGTGCTGGTCTTTACCCCGGATCAACCCGACTTGTTTGCCCGAATCTGTGGCCATTTCGACCAGTCTGGCTTCAGCGTTTTGGATGCCCGCGTGCACACCACCCACACCGGCTGGGCATTGGACACCTTCCAGATCGTCACGCCGATGCTGCCAGAGCATTACCGCGAACTGATGACCATGGTGGAGTCGGGTCTCACACAAACCCTTGAAAAACAGGGTCCCCTGCCCCCTCCGTCCCGTGGCCGTTTGTCAAGGCGGGTCAAAAGTTTCCCGATCACGCCTCGGGTGAGCCTCAGTCCCGATGACAAGGCCCAAAAATGGTTACTCAGCGTTTCCGCGAGCGATCGCATTGGCTTGCTCTACAGCATCGCCTTGGTGCTGGCACGACACGGCATTCACCTTCACCTGGCCAAGATCAGCACCTTGGGTGAGCGCGTCGAGGACAACTTCCTCATCAGCGGAACCGAGTTGCAACACAATCGAACACAAATCCAAATCGAAACCGAGATGCTGCAAGCCTTGCAGCCCTCTTGAATGAAACCCATGAACCTGCCTTTGCCCAAGACTTCCCACGTTGTGACCACCGACCCTTTTGCGGCTGACCTGGACCTGCCGCCGGGCCGCCCAGAAAACACCGGCGACTACAAAAAAGCCCTGTCTTGCTTTGGCACAGGGGTCACGGTGATCACCGCCCACCACGAATGGCAAGACGTGGGCATGACCTGCAACTCCTTTAGCTCGGTCTCACTCAACCCTGCGCTGGTGCTATGGTGCATCCGCAAAGCGGCCAGCAGCCTGATGGCCTTCACCCAATCGAATGGCTTCATGGTCAATGTGCTGGCCCATGACCAGCAAGCTTTGGCCATGCAATTTGCCACGGGCGACATGACCGAACGCTTCATGGGTGTGCCGGCTGAGCGGCACCACAGCGATCGCCTGCGTCTGGCGGGCACCGTGGCCTGGTTTGACTGCGATTTACACCAACTGGTAGACGCGGGAGACCACCTGATCGTGCTGGGCAAGGTGAGGGATTACGGCTGGAACGATACCCCGGCCTTGGCTTATAGCGCCAGTCAATTTGGTCACTTCAGTCCCCACCCATTGGATTGATCACCATCCTGAAGCCCATGTGATCGGCGCTGAAAATCAGCGTTTCAGAGGAG
>CANHUM010000160.1 GCA_947463845.1 Comamonadaceae bacterium | reverse complement strand
GAAAAATAAATGATGGGCACATTGACCGCGCCCACCACGGCCACCCAGGCGCCTGCGCGATCCGAGCGACGTGGATCCTCGATCGCGGAGGTCAAAGCGATGTAGCCCAAATACAGAAACAACAAGATCAGCATCGAGGTCAGGCGCGCGTCCCACACCCAATAGGTGCCCCACATCGGCTTACCCCATAGGGCGCCGGTCCACAGCGATAAAAAGGCCAGCAAGGCTCCGGTGGGCGCCAGTGCCCGGGTCATCAGGCCCGACAAACGTGTGTTAAACACCAGGCCCAGCACGCTCCAAAAGGCCATGGCCAGGTAAATGATCATGGCCAGCCAAGACACCGGAACGTGGATGTAAATGATCCGGTAGGCCTGGCCCTGCTGCGCATCGGACGGCGCCACCATGAAGCCCACCCACAAACCGGCCAGCGCCAGCGCTGTGGCCAGCACGGCCAGGGCGGGCCACAAGCGCCCAGTCAGGGAATAAAAGTGTTGCGGTGCGGCGTAGTGAAAGAGTTTCATGGGTCGTTCCTTCATTCCAGCGCGAGGCGCACAGCCGCTGCACAAGCCCAGGGACTGAGCGCCGCGGTGGCCAGCAAGAGCGCCAGCAAAACCGAAACATGGGCTTGCCCCCCCAGACCACGCATCTGTGCATCCACCGCGCCCGTGCCAAACACCAACACCGGCACATACAAGGGCAAGAGCAGGAGCGACTGCAGCACCCCGCCGCCGCGCACCCCCAAAGTGAGGGCAGCGCCAATGGCGCCGAGCAAAGACAACACAGGCGTGCCAATCAGGAGCGTCAGCGCCAGCATGCCCAAAGCCTCTGGCGCCAGACCAAACTGCAGTCCCAGCAGAGGTGACAGCAAGACCAAAGGCAAGCCCGAAATCAACCAATGCGCCAGCAACTTGGCGCTGATCGACCAAGACAGGGGCGCAGCGGACAGTGCCAGCTGCTCCAGGCTGCCGTCTTGGTGGTCGGCCTCAAAAAGGCGCCCCAAACTCAGCATGCTGGCCAGCAAGGCGGCGACCCATAAAACCCCGGGACCGATCAGGCGCAAGGTGTCCGGCTCGGGGCCAATGGCCAGCGGAAACAAAGCTGCCACCAACACAAAGAAAAACACGGCGCCCAGCCACTCCGACTTGCGTCGTAAAGCCATTCGCAGATCGCGGCGCAGCACACCGCTGATGGCTTGCCAGGGACTGGGCAGCGCCAACGCGTTCATGCAGCGCCCCTGGCACCCAGTTGCAAGCGCGCACCCGGTCCTTGCAAGCCGACATCGTGGTGGCTGGTCATGACAATGGCGCCGCCCGCATCCACATGGGACTGCAGCAAGGCGCGTGCCGTGGCGGTCGCCTGTGCATCCAGGCCCACCAGGGGTTCGTCCAACACCCACAAGCTGGCCGGGCTGGTGCGCAAACGCGCCAAGGCCACCCCTTGTCGTTGACCTTGCGACAGCACCCGCACGGGCAGGTGCGCCCGGCTTTGCAGCCCTTGCTCGGCCAACGCTTGCAGCGCCTGCTCGCGGCTCAGCGCCAAGCCACTGGCTTGGGCATCGAAGCAGAGGTTTTCACAGGCGGTCAAATCGGGTTTGAGGCCCAAGGCATGACCGATGTAGTGCAACACCGAGCGATCAGGACGCAAACGCAGGGCATGGCGGGCTGAAGGCCAAAGCACCTGGCCATGTGCCGCCGGGGACAAGCCGCACAGAATGCGCAGCAAACTGGTTTTGCCGCAGCCGTTGCCACCTTCGATGTGCAACCAACTGCCTGCAGGCACGGAAAAGCTCACGCCCTCGAACAGTGTCCGCTGGGCCTTTTGGCAGGCCAGGTCCATCGCTGTGAGCACCCAAGACGCCATGAAAGGGCTTTCCGGTCGGTTGAAGACAAGGCAAAGTGTAACGACCGATTGACACTTTGTCTGTCCAAAGCCCTGGATGACATGGGAAAATCAGGGTAAGCACTGAGGTTGAAGACCCCAATGGGTACAAAAAAACCGCCCAAAGGCGGTTTTTTAGGGGCTGCCGGAAACGCAGTCCGCTGAGATTCGCGCTGGGATCAGGCCTTTTTGGCCCAGGCCGAGCACCAGCCCTTGGCTGACACCTGCTTGGCACCAAACAATGGGCAACCCCCAGCGGCAGCGCCTGGCTTGGCCTGGAACAAAGCGCAGTTGGCGCAGTTGTTGCCAGCCACGAACTTGGGGTTCTTGGCTTTGTCAACCTTGCTGGCATCGGCTTTGTAAGCCAGACCCACAGCTTGTGGGTCTTTTTCGTCGAGCATCGCCTGGGCAGAAGCCTCGGTGACCGCCAGGACGGCCGTCGCGGCTGTGGCCACCTGCATCATGAACACACGGCGATTGGAGGAAGTATGGGAAAAACGTGACATGGACTGCTCCTGAAAGAGGTAGCCAGAAAATACTGGACAGTTCATTGTGCGCCGAATGAGTTACCTTGTCATGTTTCACGGCATACCCGAGTAAATCACACAGGAAATGCAGGGTTTTACATGTCAACCGCGATGTACACCAACGTGTCAAAATGGGCTTTGCTCAACACGCCTGCAGCGAAAAGGTCATGACATGGTGCAACTCTTGTTCGGTTTGATCCTGTTTTTGGGCATCCACTCGCTGCAAAGCCTGGCGCCGCTCGTGCGGCAGCAAGCCATCGCCCGATGGGGTGCGCTGGGCTTCAAGGGCGTTTACACCCTGATCTCACTGTTGGGTCTGTTCCTGCTGGTGCAAGGCTATGGCCAGGCGCGGCTTGACCCGGTGGTGTTGTGGACACCGCCGCGCGGCATGCAGCACGCCACCATCTTGCTGATGTGGGTGGCCATGGTTTTTCTGGTGGCCACCTATGTGCCCGGCAACCAGATCAAAGCCCGACTGCGCCACCCCATGACCTTGTCGGTCAAGGTCTGGGCGCTGGGACATTTGTTGTCCAATGGCCAGCTGGCTGATGTGCTCTTGTTCGGCGGTTTCCTTGTCTGGTCGGTGCTGGTTTTTCGCGCGGCCCGGCAGCGGGACCGCCAAAGCCTGCACAGCGCCCCCCAAGGCAAGCTGCTGGGCACGGTCTTGGCCGTGGTGTTGGGCACCGGGGTGTGGGCAGCCTTCCTGATGGGCGGCTTGCACGTTTGGCTGGTGGGCGTGATGCCTTTCACCCGCGCCGGTTGATCGCCGTCTAACGTGCAAGACACCCTGATCCCTCTGACTGCACTGGCTGCGGCGCCCGCTCGCAAGTTGTGCACCGATTGCGGGCTGTCGCGCACGGATGACCCCAAGCGCTGTGGCCAAGCCTGCCAGTTCATCCAGCCCGATTACCCGGGCTTGGAGCGTCGCGTGCACGGACGTGCCCGCCAAACCAGCACCCCCTCCCTCAGCGCGCAGTCCGACGAGTTGTTTTTCGGGCCTTACCAACACATCCTGAGCGCCCGCCTGGATCCGCCCACCGAAGGAGCCCAGTGGACCGGTATCACCACACGCCTGGCCGAAGTGCTACTGGAAAAAGGCCTGGTGGACGCCGTGATCGCCATGGCCGCCGACCCGCACGACCGCTGGCGACCCCGCCCGGTGCTGGTCACCCGCGCACAGGACATGGCGCAGTGCCGGGGCATGCGCATGGGCTACGCGCCGCTGCTGAGCCTGGTGGAGCCGGCCCTCGCCCAAGGCCATAAACGATTGGCTGTGATCGGCATCCCCTGCCAGATTTACGCCCTGCGCGCCATTCAGCCGCAGCTCGAGCGCGAGCAAGGCCTGGAGCAGCTCTATGTCATCGGCACGCCCTGCTCGGACAACACCACCACCGAAAACTTCCACCAGTTTTTAGGCTTGATTTCGGATCGGCCGCAGGACATCAGCTACGTCGAATTTCGCGCCGACTACAAAGTGGAGGTGCGCACCGACCAGGGTGACAAGCGCCTGATCCCGTTTTTGAACCTCCCGCTGTCCACCCTACCGCCCGACTTTTTTCCGCTGACCTGCCGCACCTGTGTGGACTACACCAATGTGCTGGCCGACATCACCGTGGGTTACATGGGCGGGCACGGCCAGCAGTGGTTGCTGGTGCGCAACGCACGCGGACAAGCGGTACTCGATGGCATTCAGGCTCAATTGGTCACCAGCGCCCCCATCAGCCGGGGCAAAAGGGATGGCCCGGTGCGCGGCTTCATGGCCAACACCGAGCGCGCTGCCGGGGGCCTGCCGCTGCGTCGCATGCCCGCCTGGATCAAGCCGCTGGTCAACTGGCTCATGCCCCGGGTGGGACCGCGCGGCCTGGAGTTTGCTCGCGCACGGGTCGAGATGAAGGCCATCGAGTCCATCCTGCACCTTCGCCGCGAAGCCCCGGCGCGCATCAAAAACATGCTGCCGCAGCACGTTTGGGATTTGGCTGCGCGTTATGGCCTGAAGCCCCAAGTCCAAGCTGAATCCGACCCAGCGGACAGCGCCACACGCCAAATCTGAACGCCAGAGCCCATTTGAAGTGTAAATTTAACTTGACACTTTGCCGCGTCTTTTGGATGATGGGCCGAGAACAGTTTTGCGGAACGCCCCATGGCATTGACCTTCCCTTTTGCGGCCATCGTTGGTCAAGATGAAATGACCCTCGCCATCCAGGTGGTGGCGGT
>CANHUM010000159.1 GCA_947463845.1 Comamonadaceae bacterium | reverse complement strand
GTGCGCACCGAGTTGTCAAAGGCGTACACCTCATAGCGCAGCACCAGGGCTTGGCCTGGTTTGCAGGTGATGGTCCAGGTGCATTTGTCCTGTTGCGTGACGGGCAGGCTGCGACGGCCCTGATGGGCCATCAGGTTTTGCAGGTTTTTGGAGAACTCGCGCACCAGATAGCTGCCCGGAATCCACACCGGCAGAGACACCGTTTGCAGGGCCTGTGGCTGCGCAATGGTCAAGGTGACGCGAAACAGGTGGGCATGCAGGTCGGCCGCCTCAACGGTGTAGTGCAATGGGCTCATGTGGCACCTGCCGCCAAAAAGCAGCTCAGGCTGGCCACGGTGGTCAACTGCAAGCGCATGGGGAGCCAGGGTGCCAGGCCCGCCGCGGGCCAGGTGCGCCGGTCCATCACGTAGCAACCGATCAGCACAAAGCCCAGCAGGGGCAAGCCTGCAAAGGCCGGCATCATCACGGCCACCCAGGCCAGCAACGAAGGGGCCACGCCCCAAGTGAAGTGGATGCGCGGCGCATTGGGCTGGATCAAGGCGTTGCGAAAGCCCACGCC
The DNA here is from genome assembly GCA_947463845.1 of Comamonadaceae bacterium. Lineage (GTDB taxonomy): Bacteria > Pseudomonadota > Gammaproteobacteria > Burkholderiales > Burkholderiaceae_C > Limnohabitans_A. The sequence goes on along the minus strand of CANHUM010000159.1, from coordinate 4,064 downwards.
CCAATGGATGCCACCCAAAAACGACACGATCACCGCACCATAGCCCTGCATGGCCAGGGCCACATAAGGATGCAGGTCGGGGCCGACCAGCCACAGGCAAAGCGCCAGAAACACAAAGGGGATCAGTCCGGCGTAGCCAAGGCGACGGATCAGTTGCCAGGTCGGGTCTTCGGTTGGTGTGGGGTTCATTTGATGTCAGCCAGAATTTTTTCGACTTGGGCCATGGGCACGGCACCGGGAACGCGGCTGCCATCTGCAAATAACAACAAAGGCGTGCCGGTGATCCGGTTCTTTTGACCAAAGGCCACGATGGCTTCAATGGCCGATGCATCGCAATGGAGGGTGGGTGGCAAGGTGCCACTGATCATCCAGTCGTTCCAGACTTTGGCCTTGTCTTTGGCGCACCAGATGTTTTTGGATTTGGTGCGCGAGTCCTCGCCTAGGATGGGGTAGAGGAAATGGTAGATCGTCACGTTGTCGAGTTTTTGCAGGTCTTTTTCGAAACGTTTGCAAAAGCCGCAGTTGGGATCGGCAAACACCGCCAGCTTGCGTTTGCCGTTGCCGCGGACCTGGGTGAAAGCGTTTTTGAGGGGCAACTGGTCAAAGGGGATGGCCGAGAGCTTGTCCATGCGCTCTTCGGTCAGGTTGCGCCTTTGCCGCACATCAATCAGCGCACCTTGGATCAAGAAGTGGCCCTCTGCATCGCTGTACATCACCTCGTTGCCCATGCGGATTTCGAACAAACCATTCATCGGGGTTTTGCTCACCTCGTCGATTTTGGGCAGGTTGGGCAGGCGCTCGCTCAGGTTTTTGCGGATGGTCGCCTCTTGGGCCATCGCACTGCCCAGCGACAGGACAGCAGTGACCGCCATCAGGGTCAATTTGGAGAGAGCAGACTTCATCAAGGGGGCTTTCGGGTTCAGGAAAAACAGCGTGGTCGATGTCAGCGGGTGGCCGGGGCCTGTTCGACTTTTTGGCCCATGGCGTGTTGGGTCATCCAGTGTTTGAGTGGCCCACTGCGGTCAAAACCGCGCATGCCCCAGTTGCGCAGGTTTTGCCAGACCGGGCCGGGCTGGGCAAACAGGCGTTGCAGGCCATCGGTGACCAGGCCCATGGCCTGCACATCGGCCTGACGAGCGCGTTCGTAGCGGCGCAGCAGTTTCAGATCGTGCAGCGGTCGCCAAAATTCCTTGGCCCGGATCACCTGCACCAACTCGGCCACGTCGGCCAGTCCCACATTCAGGCCTTGGCCAGCCAAAGGATGCATGGCGTGGGCTGCATCACCGGCAAGGGCGAAAGACTGCTTGCTTTGGCCTGGCATGGGGCCGATCCAGCGCTCGGCGCGGGCCAATTGCAGTGGCCACACCGCACGCTCGGCCGACAGCTGCATGTGGCCCAGTGCATGGCCGCAAGCCTGAGCCAGTGCGGCGGCAAACGCCTCGTGGGGCATGGCCATCAACTCTTGGGCCCTCAGCGGGTGCACCGACCAGACCAGCGCGACTTCGCGCCCGCCTTCGCCTCCCAGGGGCAGCAGCGCCAGCACCTCGGCTTGCGGGTTGGACAGACCTGGTGCATGGCTCCAGCCAAACCATTGCCGGGCGATGCCCTCGTGCGGGCGCTCGCACGACAGGCGGGTGGCCACGGCGTGTTGTTCGTAGTGTGTGATGTCAAAGCCCACGCCCAGCTCGGCTCGGGTCTGGCTGGCACGGCCTTCGCAGACCACCGTCAGCGGCGCGGCCACCGCAGCCTGCACCACTTGAATCTGGGGCTGAAACTGCACAGCCTGGGCCAGCAGCGCTTGCAGCACGGGCACATCGACCATCCAGTTGAGCTCGCCCACGCCTTGCTCGCGAGCACCAAAGTTCAATTGGCCACCATGATCGCCCCAGACTTGCATCTGGTGCACAGCGGTGACGGCGGGCGGTTCGGGCCAGCAGCGCAGATCCTGCAGCAAGGCCTTGGCAGCGCCATTGAGCGAGTAAGCCCGCACGTCTTGCACGGACGAGGCAGGCGGCCCATCGACCAGGGCCACGTTCAGCCGCTCGCGGGCCAGCAACAAGGCCAAAGTGCGGCCCACGATGCCAGCGCCACGGATGCAAATGTCAGGGGGTAAAGCCATGTCTGCATTGTAAGGAGGCAGCCCATCTCGTTCGGCAGACGGGGACTTTGAGGGCAGACCGGTGCCGCCAGGCTGAGCCGTTAAAATCTGCGGCTCATTTCCGAATCTCTTCCCGAATCACCGAAAGCCCTCCATGAGCCTCCAATGCGGCATCGTGGGTCTGCCCAATGTGGGCAAATCCACACTTTTCAACGCCCTGACCAAAGCCGGTATCGCCGCAGAAAACTACCCCTTTTGCACCATCGAGCCCAACACGGGCGTGGTCGAGGTGCCCGACCCGCGCTTGCAGCAACTGGCGCAGATCGTCGAGCCCGAGCGCATCGTGCCTGCCATTGTCGAGTTTGTGGACATTGCGGGCCTGGTCGCCGGGGCCAGCACGGGTGAAGGCCTGGGTAACAAATTCTTGGCCCACATTCGCGAGACCGATGCGATCGTCAATGTGGTGCGCTGCTTCGAAGATCCCAACGTGATCCACGTTGCCAACAAGGTGGACCCGATTGCCGACATCGAGGTCATCCAGACCGAGCTGTGCCTGGCCGATCTGGCGGCCGTCGAAAAAGCCATCCACCGCGTGAGCAAAATCGCCCGCTCGGGTGACAAGGAAGCCGTCAAGCAGATGGCGATTTTGGAAAAATGCCAGGCGGCCCTGAACGACACCCAGCCGGTGCGCACCATCGACTTCAGCAAAGAAGAGCGTGCCCAGTTGCAGCAGTTTTTCCTGATCACCGCCAAGCCTGCCATGTTCGTGGCCAACGTGTCAGAAGACGGTTTTGAGAACAACCCCTTCCTCGACCGGCTCAAGGCCTTTGCCGCCAAGCAAAACGCCCCCGTGGTGGCCATTTGCGCCAAGATCGAAGCCGAGCTGTCCGAGATGGACGACGCGGACCGCTTGGAGTTTTTGAAAGAGTTGGGCCAGGACGAGCCTGGCCTGAACCGTCTGATCCGAGCGGCTTATAACTTGTTGGGCCTGCAGACCTATTTCACTGCAGGTGTGAAGGAGGTACGCGCCTGGACCATCCGTGTGGGCGACACAGGCCCGCAGGCTGCCGGCGTGATCCACACCGACTTTGAAAAGGGCTACATCCGCGCCCAGACCATCGCGTTTGACGACTACATCACCTTCAAGGGTGAGCAAGGTGCCAAGGACGCGGGCAAGATGCGCGCTGAAGGCAAGGACTACGTCGTCAAGGATGGCGACGTGATGAACTTCCTGTTCAGCTCCTGAGTCGTATGACCCGGTTTTCCGGGTCGTAGACAGCCTGAAACACCGGTGGTGTTTCAGGTTTTTTTTCGTCTGAACATCGAAGTCCCACCGTTTGGATTGGGTATTGCCAAATTTGAAGAAATGTGTAGGATTGATTCCGTAATAAATCAACGTTTCTTTGGTAAAACAAAAGGCATGCGCAATTCACCTGAACCCATGATCCCGGCGATTGAATTCATTGGGGTCGAAAAGCGGTTTGCTGCACGTGGCAAGTCTGCAGAGGTGTTGGCGGCCCGTGATATCCATTTCGCCATCGCCAAGGGAGAGGTGGTGTCCATCATTGGGCCCTCAGGTTGCGGCAAAAGCACTTTGCTCAATATGGGGGCAGGGCTGTCCAAGCCCTCAGCAGGCGTGGTCAAGGTCAATGGCGATGTGGTGGTCGGGCCCAACAAGCATGTGGCCTTCATGCTGCAAAAAGATCTGCTCATGCCGTGGCGCACGATCATTGAAAACGTCACGTTTGGCCTGGAGTTGCGCGGTGTGCAGCGCGCCGAGCGCCAAGCCATTGCCGAGCGTTTGCTGACGCAATGCCATCTGAAGGGTTTTGGGGATCACTACCCGAACCAGCTGTCCGGAGGCATGCGCCAGCGCGCCGCGCTGGCGCGCACCTTGGCGGTGGATCCCTTGGTGTTGCTGATGGATGAGCCTTTTTCCGCGCTGGATGCCCAAACCAAAATGATC
>CANHUM010000158.1 GCA_947463845.1 Comamonadaceae bacterium | reverse complement strand
ACAACGGTGGTTTGAACCTGATCGCTGCGAATTGGTGGGCGACCCTGGTTTGGCCAGTTCTGTGGATTCTGATCAAGATTGTGGCGATCCTTGCACCCCTGATGGGCGCGGTGGCCTACCTGACCCTGTGGGAGCGAAAGCTGCTGGGCTTCATGCAGGTGCGCCATGGCCCCAACCGGGTGGGGCCCATGGGTTTGCTCCAACCGATTGCCGATGCTGTCAAGTTGCTGACCAAAGAATTGATCAACCCAACAGCAGCCAGTCCTGGTTTGTTCCGTTTGGGTCCGATCATGGCCATCATGCCTGCGTTGGCTGCATGGGTTGCGATTCCCTTTGGTCCTGAGCAAGCGTTGACCAACATCAACGCGGGTTTGTTGCTGGTGATGGCCATCACCTCTATCGAGGTTTATGGCGTGATCATTGCAGGTTGGGCCTCCAACTCCAAGTACGCTTTCCTGGGTGCGCTGCGCGCATCGGCCCAGATGGTGAGTTATGAAATCGCCATGGGCTTTTGCTTCCTGGTGGTCTTGATGGTATCGGGCAGCATGAACCTGACCGAGATCGTGTTGGCTCAGGGCAAAGGCGCTGCGGCCGACATGGGCATGGGCTTCCTGTCCTGGAACTGGTTGCCCCTCTTGCCGATCTTCATCGTCTACCTGATCTCGGGTGTTGCCGAAACCAATCGCCACCCCTTTGACGTGGTGGAGGGCGAAGCCGAGATCGTCGCTGGTCACATGGTCGAGTACTCGGGCATGGGCTTTGCCATCTTCTTCCTGGCCGAATACGCCAGCATGTGGCTGGTGTCCATCCTCGCCGTGATCATGTTCCTGGGGGGGTGGTTGTCTCCCATCGACCACGCCTTGTTCAACATGGTGCCAGGCTGGATTTGGCTGGGCCTCAAGACCTTCCTGGTCGTGTCCATGTTCATCTGGATTCGCGCCACCTTCCCGCGCTTCCGTTATGACCAGATCATGCGTCTGGGCTGGAAGATCTTCATCCCGGTCACCTTGGTGTGGCTGCTGATTGTGGGCGCGTGGTTGCATTCGCCTTGGAACATCTGGCTTTGAGCGGTGAATGACCATGACCACCATGACTGCTTCTTCTTTTTCGATCAAGGACTTCCTCAAGAGCTTCATGCTCGTGGAGTTGTTCAAGGGCATGGCCCTGACAGGGCGTTACGCCTTCGCCCGCAAGGTGACTGTGCAATTCCCGGAAGAAAAGACACCTCTGTCTCCGCGTTTTCGGGGGCTCCATGCGCTGCGCCGCTATGACAATGGCGAAGAGCGCTGCATTGCCTGCAAACTTTGCGAAGCCGTGTGCCCTGCAATGGCCATCACCATCGAGGCTGGTCAACGCGACGACGGCTCACGTCGCACCACGCGTTACGACATCGACCTGACCAAGTGCATCTTCTGCGGCTTTTGCGAAGAAAGCTGCCCGGTGGATTCGATCGTCGAAACACACATCCTGGAATACCACGGTGAAAAACGCGGTGACTTGTACTTCACCAAGGACATGTTGCTGGCCGTGGGCGACCGTTACGAAAAAGAGATCGCCGCTGCCAAGGCAGCTGACGCTCCTTACCGTTGAACGCTGTCAAGTCCTGAACATTTGAAAAGACAGACCTATGGACGTCAAGACCGGTTTCTTCTACCTCTTCTCGGTGGTGCTGCTGTTTGCAGCCTTCCGGGTGGTCACTGCGCGCAACCCTGTGCATGCGGTGCTGTACCTCATGCTGGCTTTCTCGCAAGCATCGGCGGTGTGGCTCTTGCTCAACGCCGAATTCCTGGCCATCGTGCTGGTGCTGGTGTATCTGGGGGCGGTGATGGTGCTGTTCCTTTTTGTGGTGATGATGCTGGACATTCACATCGACACGATTCGAAAAGGTTTTTGGAAAAACTTTCCGCTGGCCGCCACATTGGGCGCCATCGTGGCATTCGAGATGGCTGCTGTGCTGCTGTCGGGTTTTCGCCTCTCCGAAGCCCCGGCCATGGCGCCCGGTGCTGCCCCGGTCGATAACGGCAAGGCCTTGGGCATCTTGCTGTACACCGAATATCTGATGCCGATTCAAATCGCTGCAGCCATCTTGCTCGTGGCCATGGTGGCCGCGATCGCTCTGACGCTGCGCAGCCGCAAGGACAGCAAGGCGATCGACGCTTCCATCCAGGTGAAGGTGCGTGCGGCGGACCGCATGCAGGTGGTCAAAATGGCCCCGACCCAAGTGGCGCCTGCCCCGGTTGCCGCTTCTGCGGAGGACAACAAATGATGACATTGACCCTGGGACATTTTCTGTCGCTCGGCGCCATGCTGTTTGCATTGGCCGTGATCGGCATCTTCCTGAACCGCAAGAACCTGATTGTTTTGCTCATGGCCATCGAATTGATGCTGCTGGCCGTGAACATGAACTTCGTGGCCTTCTCCCATTACCTGGGTGACATGCACGGCCAGGTGTTTGTGTTCTTCATTCTCACGGTGGCCGCTGCCGAATCGGCCATTGGCCTGGCCATCCTGGTGCTGTTGTTCCGCAACAAGAACAACATCAACGTGGACGAACTCAATTCGCTCAAGGGTTAACAAGAATATGAGTCAGACCCTCAACGCCAGCACACTGCTGGCCATTCCCCTGGCCCCACTGGTGGGCTCTTTGCTGGCCGGTATTTGGGGCACCCAATTCGGTGGCAACTGGATTGGCCGCCGCCTCTCGCACACCTTCACCATTTTGGGCGTGCTCGTGGCCTTCATCCTGTCGGCCATCACGCTCAGCAGGGTGCTGGACGGTGCCCGATTCAACGACAGCATCTACACCTGGATGGTGGTAGGTGGCCTGAAGATGGAAATCGGCTTCATGATCGACAGCCTCACGGCCATGATGATGTGCGTCGTGACCTTCGTGTCGCTCATGGTGCACATCTACACCATTGGCTACATGGACGAGGACGAAGGCTACAACCGCTTTTTTGCCTACATTTCGCTGTTCACCTTCTCCATGTTGATGTTGGTGATGAGCAATAACTTGCTTCAGCTTTTCTTTGGCTGGGAAGCTGTGGGCTTGGTGTCTTATTTGCTGATTGGCTTTTGGTACAACAAGCCCACAGCCATCTTTGCCAACATGAAGGCTTTCCTGGTCAACCGTGTGGGTGACTTTGGCTTCATCATCGGCATTGGCCTGATCGCGGCCTATTCCGGCACGCTCAATTACACCGAGTTGTTTGCCAAAGCCAACGAGTTGGCGGCGATTGATTTCCCTTGGTACATCTTTGGCATGGACGCCATGTTGATCACCGTGATCTGCATTTGCTTGTTCATTGGTGCTATGGGCAAATCGGCCCAGTTCCCTCTGCATGTGTGGTTGCCCGACTCCATGGAAGGCCCCACGCCCATCTCTGCGCTGATCCACGCCGCCACCATGGTCACGGCCGGTATCTTCATGGTGGCGCGCATGTCCCCATTGTTTGAATTGTCCGATTCTGCCTTGAACTTCATGATGGTCATCGGCTCGATCACCGCGTTGTTCATGGGCTTTTTGGGCATCATCCAGAACGACATCAAGCGCGTGGTGGCTTATTCCACCTTGTCGCAGCTGGGTTACATGACTGTGGCACTGGGCGCGTCCGCCTACTCTGTGGCGGTGTTCCATCTGATGACGCATGCTTTCTTCAAGGCCTTGCTGTTCCTCGGGGCAGGCTCGGTCATCATGGGCATGCACCACAACCAAGATATCCGCTACATGGGTGGCTTGCGCAAATACATGCCGATCACCTGGATCACTTCGTTGCTGGGCTCGCTGGCCCTGATCGGTACGCCTTTGTTCTCGGGTTTTTATTCCAAGGACAGCATCATCGAAGCCGTCCACCTGAGCACCTTGCCTGCCGCTGGTTTTGCCAATTTTGCGGTGCTCGCGGGTGTTTTTGTGACCGCCTTCTACTCGTTCCGCATGTATTTCCTGGTCTTCCATGGCCCGGAGCGGTACGACCAAAACCCGGACGCTCACCACGATGACCACCATGGTCACGATGACCATGGCCACGACAAACCACACGAATCACCCTGGGTGGTCACGGTTCCCTTGGTGCTCCTGGCGATTCCTTCGGTGTTGATCGGTTACATGACCATCCAACCCATGCTGTACGGCGATTTCTTCAAGGACGTGATCTTCATTGATGCAGCCAAGCACCCCGCCATGCAGCAGCTCGGTGAGTTGTTCCACGGTCCTGTGGCCATGGCATTGCATGGCATGACCATGGCTCCTTTCTGGTTGGCGTTGGCAGGCGTGGTCACCGCCTGGTACATGTACCTCGTCAACCCCAAAGTACCCGCTTTCTTTGCGCGCGCGCTGCGCCCCTTGATCACCGTCATGGAGCACAAGTACTTCATGGACTGGATCAATGAGAACATCCTCGCCAAGGGTGCGCGTGGTCTGGGTCTGGGTCTGTGGAAGGTGGGCGATCGCGCCATCATCGACGGCTTTTTCGTCAATGGTTCCTGGAAAGTCGTAGGACTTGTTGCCGGTGTCGTGCGCTGGTTCCAGTCGGGATTCTTGTACCACTACGCCCTGGTCATGATTTTGGGTGTCTTCGTGCTGATGACGTATTTCGTCTGGCTCGCTTAACGGTTTTGAGGACGAGATAAAAATGGGATTGTT
>CANHUM010000157.1 GCA_947463845.1 Comamonadaceae bacterium | reverse complement strand
CTTGGACACCCGACAGGCAACGTTGGATTTGTCGATAGAGCCCGGTACCTCGGCCAAATCGATTGCCCAAGCGGTGGCTGATGCCGGTGCTCAGACATCGCCCACCTTGCTGTATGCCTGGTTTCGCTTGTCAGGCCAGTCACGGCAGATGCGTGCTGGCAGTTATGAAATTACACCTGGAACATCCCCACACCGTTTATTGAGCATGTTGGTGCGGGGTGAGGAAAGCTTGCGCGCGTTGACCCTCGTGGAAGGTTGGAACTGGCGGCAAGTGCGTCAGGCGCTGGCCAAGGCTGAATACCTCAAGCCTGACAGCCGCGTTCTGAGCGATGAGGCCGTCATGGCACAACTGGGTCGCCCTGGCGTGGCTCCGGAAGGGCGCTTTTACCCGGACACTTACGCCTATGCCAAGGGAACCAGCGATCTCGCGCTTTTAAAAAGGGCGATGACCGCCATGGACAAACAGCTGCAGCAAGCCTGGGAGGCACGGCAAGCCGGCGCTTCGCTCCAGACGCCCGATCAGGCGCTGATCTTGGCCAGCATCGTTGAAAAGGAAACGGGCAAAGCCCAAGACAGGGCAGAAATTTCGGGTGTGTTCAACAACCGTCTGCGCATTGGTATGCGTCTGCAGACCGACCCGACAGTGATTTATGGCCTGGGGGAAGCCTTTGACGGCAATTTACGGCGTGTGCACCTGACGACCGACAACCCCTGGAACACCTACACACGCTCGGGCCTGCCGCCCACGCCCATTGCCATGCCGGGCAAGGCGTCCTTGATGGCCGCTGTGCAGCCCGCCCAAACCTCCGCCATTTATTTCGTCGCCAAAGGCGATGGCAGCAGCCATTTCAGCGCTACGCTGGACGAGCACAACCGGGCTGTCAACCGCTATCAGCGAGGTCTCAAGTAGCTAGGACTCACCAAACCCTATCGCGGCCTGCGACTTCCTTGTGACGACACCTGCGACAATCGACTTTTGTCTTTTACACACACCATGACACGCGGTTTGTTCATCAGTTTTGAAGGTATCGACGGTGCTGGCAAGTCGACGCACATCGCCAGCGTGGCCGATCTGTTTCGCCAGGCTGGCAGAGAGGTGGTGGTGACACGCGAACCCGGTGGCACCGCCTTGTCGGAAAAGCTGCGCGAGTTGGTCTTGCACGAGCCGATGGACCCACTGACGGAAGCCTTGTTGATGTTCGCGGCCCGTCGTGAGCATTTGGTGCAAGTCATCGAGCCAGCACTGTCTCGTGGCGATGTGGTTTTGTGCGACCGGTTCACCGACGCCACGTTTGCTTATCAAGGCGGTGGTCGAGGCTTTGACTGGCAGATGTTGAACCTTCTTGAGCGCATGGTTCAGACCCGACGAGATGGCGCTTTGCGCCAGCCCGACCTCACGATTTGGTTTGATCTGGACCCCCAGATTGCGGCCGAGCGTCTGGCCTCGGCCCGGGTGCCTGACAAGTTCGAGTCACAACCGGCGGACTTTTTTTCTGCCGTACGTGCCGGTTACGCCCGACGTCAAGCTGAAATGCCCGGCCGCTTCGCACGCATCGATGCTGCACAAAGCATCCAAGTCGTGAGCGCTGCCGTATCGAGCATCGTGAACGATTGGCATCAACGGAGTGTCTCGTGAGCGCCGTCGTTCAGGCCCCTTGGATTGCCAGGCAGGCCCACGATTTGCTGGCCCAGCGGGGTCATGCTTGGTTACTTCAGGGTCCGTCGGGTCTGGGTCAATATGAGCTGGCGCTGGCCTTGGTTTCGGCCTGGCTGTGCGAAAACCCCACATCGCAGGGTGCATGCGGCGTTTGTGCCAGCTGCCACGCCATCGCCGTACACACCCATGCCGACCTTGAAGTGCTGATGCCCGAAACCGTGATGATGGAGTTGGGCTGGCCCTTGTCCGAGAAAGCCCAAGACGAGATTGACAAGAAAACCCGCAAACCCAGCAAAGAGATCCGGGTTGACGCGATGCGCGACGCGGTGGAGTTTTCGCAGCGCACCGATGCCCGAGGGCGTGGCAAGGCGGTGCTGGTCTTTCCGGCCGAGCGCATGAACACCATCACAGCCAATGCCTTGCTCAAAACATTGGAGGAACCTCCAGGCCATGTGCGCTTTGTTTTGGCCACAGAGGCCAGTCACATGCTGCTGCCCACCATCCGAAGCCGCTGTCTTGCGCACACCATGAAATGGCCCGAAGCCAGCGAGGCGCTGGTTTGGTTGGCTGAGCAGGGCTTAGCCTCAGATGACGCCCAGAACTTGCTGCGGACTGCGGGAGGGCGGCCCGCTGACGTGTTGAGCCTGTCGGGTTCTGGTTTATCACCCGAATGGTGGGGGCATTTGCCCCAAGCCATGCGCCAAGGGGATGCCCGCCACCTGGCCGATTTAACCCCCGTACAGGCCATCGACGCACTGCAAAAGCTGTGTCACGACCTGGTGCTGCGTCAATCGGGCGCTGAGCCCCGCTTTTTTGAAAAGAGCCAATTGCCCTCAAGCATTGCATCGTTGTCGGTGCTGACCGACTGGTTCAAACGCTTGGTACAAGCGGCCCGCACAGCTGAGCACCCCTTCAATGCCGGTCTGATGCTCGAAGCTTTGACTGCTGACGCCCATCAAACCCTGATGTCCAAGGGCTGAGACATGTACACCGACTCTCATTGCCATCTGAATTTCCCCGAGTTGATGAGCCAGCTGGACAACATTCAACTAGCCATGCAGGCCGCCCATGTCACCCGTGCCCTTGTCATCTGCACCACGTTGGAAGATTTTCATGAAGTGCATGGCTTGGCCATGTCTCAAGACAAGATGTGGGCCACGGTGGGCGTGCATCCAGACAATGAAGGTGTGCGTGAGCCCACCCTGCAGGATTTGCTCGATGGTGCTGCCCGCCCGAAAGTGGTCGCCATTGGTGAAACCGGGCTGGATTACTACCAAATGGATGAGCGCAAAGGTGGACGCAGCGTGGCGGATATGGAATGGCAGCGTGCGCGTTTTCGTACCCACATCCGAGCGGCCAGGCAGACGCAACTGCCACTGGTGATCCATACCCGGCAGGCTTCAGATGACACCATGGCTATTTTGAAAGAAGAGGGCGAAACCGGCGGGGCAGGGTGCGCGGGGGGGGTGTTTCACTGCTTCACCGAAAGCCAGCAGGTGGCCCGTGCAGCTTTGGATCTGGGGTTCTACATCTCGTTCTCAGGAATTTTGACGTTCAAAACAGCCGCCGACTTGCGCGAAGTGGCCAAATTTGTCCCAGATGACCGTTTGCTCATCGAGACCGACAGCCCCTATCTGGCGCCTGTACCTTTTCGGGGCAAAACCAATAACCCGTCTTATGTTCCCTTTGTTGCAGAGCAACTGGCTCAATTGAGAGGTGCATCTGCCGAAGAAATAGGGGATTTGACGACCCGAAATTTTTTGCGTTTGTTTGCCAAAACACATTGATCGAAGCTCATGAATTACTTTAATTATATTCGAAAGTACATTGTTTTTATTTGGGTTTTCTCATTTTGCATTCTTGCCCGATCCGGCTCGTATGAGGACTTTTTCAAGGCAGTTCAATTTGACAATGTGCGTGTTGTTCAATCTTTGTTGCAAAGAGGTTTCGATCCGAACACGGTCAACCCAGAAGGTGTGCCGGCCTTGATGTTGGCGGTTCGGGAGCCCTCGATCAAAGTAGCCGAGTTGTTGGCCAGTTGGCCCCAAACACGCACCGAGGTTCGCAACGCCAGCGACGAAAGTCCATTGATGCTGGCTGCGCTCAAAGGTTTTTTACCCTTGGTCAAAAAGTTGGTCGACAACGATGCCGATGTGAACAAACCTGGATGGACCCCATTGCATTACGCCGCCACCGGAGGGCATGTGCCGATCATTGAGTATTTACTGGATCAGAGTGCTTACATCGACGCTGAGTCCCCGAACGGTACAACCCCGTTGATGATGGCCGCCATGTACGGCAGCCCTGAAGCCGTTAAATCGCTGATTCAAGCGGGTGCAGATCTGACTTTGAAGAATCAATTAGGTATGACCGCGCTCGATTTTGCGATTCGGGGTCAACGTCCCAACGCTCGGGAATTGATTGAAACGGGTTTGGCACGTTTGGCTGAGCGCCAAAAGCGTATGGGCTCACAGATCCTGCCAGTGCCTGTCGATCAGTCTTCAAAACGTTAAGTGGTCATGTTGATTTGAGTGGGTTGACGTATGCTGCATGGTGTAAGTTACTCACGATGTATATTATGTAAAGTTTCGTGAAGGTGTCCTATTGATTTGACAATTACATGGCGAGGAATCAAAGCCGAGGAAAGTGAGAGTCAGTTGTTCAGGGATTCAAAATCAAGCGATGAACGTGGGCTGTAGCCACCCAGCGCAAAGACCTGTAACGGCCCAGCGACCATTCATGGGCCATGTCCCGGCTGCGTGGCGAAAAAACATGTCCACTTTGACCGGTTTGGTAGATGAAGAGCGAATCACCTGATGGGCCCAGGTCATAGAGTGCACGCATTGATGCGGCGTGACGGTTGGCAAAAGGCTCGGATTTGTCGTTGGCCCAATACTGACCAACATTGACGGTGAACAAGTCGCCAGGGCTCTCAACACGAACATCGAACAAGGCATTGAGGCCGGGCACCTTGCCAAAGGGTTTATG
>CANHUM010000156.1 GCA_947463845.1 Comamonadaceae bacterium | reverse complement strand
GCATCAACGATGCACAGCGCAACAACTTGGTCGACTTTGTGACCCGCCTGACCCAATCGGCTGGCTGGAAGCAAGAGCTTGAAACCCGCAAGTGGACCCATGCCTTCATGACCGAGCGCCCTTTTGAGCGCGATCTGGCCAAGGACATTGCCGATAAGGAAGTCTTGATGAAAGAACTGGGCCTGGCATGACGCCATTGCGCCTGGCCTTGTTGCTGTTGGCCGTTTGCGGCGTTGCCGCGTGGCAGCTCATGGTCATTCCGCAATCACTGATGCAGATGACCGTGGGGCCATTGCTGGCCCCGGGGGCCATTGTGGCGGGACTCACTCTGGCCGCGCTGCTGTATGGCTGGAGCGCCTGGCGCGGCCTTCAGGTCGACTTGAGCCAGGACACCGGGCAAGAAGCCCTGCCTGGCTCAACCACCCGCCTGCTCATCTTGTTGGGCGGCGGTGTGGCGTTCATCGTGTTGGTCATTCCTTTGGGCTTTGTGTTGCCCGCAGCCCTGTGCGGCATGTGCATCGCCCGCGCATTTGACGCTCCCTTCAACACCAAATCGGCGCTCATCTGCGGCCTGATCGCCACGGTGTTCTGGGTGGTGTTTGCCCGCTTGCTGGGTGTTGGCCTGGGCCCTGCACTGCCCTGGCTCATTTGAATCGGATGCCCCATGGAAGCTTTTGACGCCCTGATGGGTGGCTTTGCCATTGCCCTGCAACCCACCACCTTGATGTGGGGCTTCATCGGTTGCTTTGTCGGCACGCTGGTGGGCGTCTTGCCCGGCATAGGCCCGGCGCTGACCATCGCCTTGTTGTTGCCGCTGACCTACCATGTGCCCGCCACCAGCATGTTCGTCATGTTCGCAGGCATCTATTACGGCGCGGCCTATGGCGGCTCCACCACGTCCATCTTGCTCAACACCCCCGGCGAATCGGCCGCGGTGGTCACCGCGCTGGAGGGCAACAAAATGGCCCGGCGCGGTCGCGCTGGCCAGGCGCTGGCCACAGCGGCCATCGGCAGCTTCATCGCGGGCACCATTGGCACCCTGGCCCTCACCTTTTTTGCGCCGCTGGTGGTGGATGCCGCTCTGGCCTTTGGGCCAGCGGAGTACTTCAGCCTCATGGTGCTGTCGCTGGTGGCCGTCTCGGCGGTGCTGGGCAACTCGATGCTGCGCGGCCTGGTGGCGCTGAGTCTGGGTCTGCTGCTGGGCATGGTCGGCATCGACTTGCAAACCGGTCAGCCGCGCTTCACCTTTGGCCGCCCTGAATTGCTCGATGGCATCGAAGTCACGGTGGCCGCCGTGGGCCTGTTTGCCGTGGGCGAGGCGCTGTACCTGGCCTGGCAAGGGCGCGAGTCCAAAGGGGGCGAGGTCATGAAACTCTCGGGCAGCCTCTGGATGAGCAAACAAGACTGGGGCCGCTCTTGGAAGGCCTGGTTCCGGGGCGCGTTTTACGGCTTTCCCATCGGTGCCATGCCTGCAGGCGGGGCCGAGTTGCCCACCTTGTTGTCTTACTACACCGAGAAAAAACTCTCCAAGCACCCTGAAGAGTTCGGCCACGGCGCCATCGAAGGTGTGGCCGGACCCGAGGCGGCCAACAACGCTGCAGCAGCGGGTGTGCTGATGCCTTTGCTCACCTTAGGCATCCCCACCTCGGCCACCGCCGCCATCATGCTGTCGGCCTTTGAAGGCTATGGCATCCAGACCGGGCCGCAGCTGTTCAGCCAGCAAGGCGGCCTGGTCTGGACCCTCATCGCCAGCCTCTACATCGGCAACGTGATCTTGCTGGTGCTCAACCTGCCCCTGGTCAGCCTCTGGGTCAAGCTGCTCAAAATTCCACCGCCTTGGCTCTATGCGGGCATCATCGTGATTTCGACCGCAGGCGTGTATGGCGCGGGCAACTCGGTGTTCAATGTGGGCATGCTGTTTGTCTTTGGTCTGCTGGGCTATCTGATGCGGCGCTTTGACTTTCCGGCCGCGCCCCTCATCGTGGGTCTGATCCTGGCCCCCATGGCCGAGCAGTCCATGCGCCAGGCACTCACCATCAGCCAAGGGGAATGGTCCACCTTCTTCACCCGCCCCCTGTCGGGCAGTTTGATGGCCGTCTCGGTCTTGCTGCTGGTGGCTCCGACACTTTGGAGACACTTCCGTGCCAGAACAGCACGTTGATACGTAATTCCCCCATTATGAATTCGGGCTTTGATGGATTGAATAGCTCCTCTGTTATTCCACCAAATCATCCAACAGAGACATGAACCCAAACGACAATTCAACGATCCAAAGACGCGATTACCTCAAGTGGATGGGCGCAGCCGGCCTGGCTGCAGCCGGCGTTTCCACCCATGCCCAATCGGCCTGGCCCAGCAAGCCTATTCGCTGGATCATCCCTTTTGCACCGGGTGGCACCTCCAGCATCGTCGCCCGCGGTATCGCGGCCCAGCTGACCAAACAAATGGGCGTGTCTTTCGTCATTGACAACAAAGGCGGTGGCGGTGGCGTGCCCGCCATGCAAGAGCTCCACCGCGCTCCGGCCGACGGCTACACCATCATCATGAGCCACATCGGTCTGATGGCGGTCAACCCCCTGATTTACCCCGACAGCGGCTATGACGTGAACAAGGACTTTGTGCCCGTCACTTTGCTGTCGCGCGTGCCCAGCCTGTTTGTGGTCCACAAAGACGTGCCGGTCACCGACATGAAGTCCCTGGTCGCTTATGTGCGCGCCCGCCCCGGCCAGTTGAACTATGCATCTGCCGGCAACGCCAGTGCGGGCCACCTGGCCATGGAAGCGCTCAAGCTCGCCACCGGCATGTTTGTCACGCACATTCCCTACCGTGGCACGGGCCCCGCCTTGAACGATGTGTTGGCAGGCCGCATCCAGTTGTTTTCTGCCGGCACACCCGCTCTGCTGCCGCACATCAAGAGCGGTGCCCTGCGCTGCATCGCCACGGGCGCCACCGAGCGGCTGTCGGTCTTGCCCGATGTGCCCACCGTGGCCGAGCTCGGTTACAGAAATTTTGAAACTGTTCAGTGGTACGGCATCCATGCCCGTGCAGGCACCCCCCAAGACATCATCACCAAACTGCAACAAGAATGCGCCAAAGCTGTCCGGTCGCCCGAAGTCGTGGCTCAGAACGCTGCTGAAAGCGCCACCCCCGGCGGCGGCTCACCGGCTGAATATGGTGCGTACGTTGCCAGCGAGCAAGCCCGCTGGAAAGATGTCGTCATCAAAGCTCAGATCCGTCCGGGTTGAGTGCTTGCCACCGTCTCGTCTGCTGGCGGTCTGCCCCCAAAGCCCTGCAAGACTTCTTGCGGGGCTTTTTTCATGCCCCACGCGGACGCCTCAATGCTTGGAGGTCCTGCGACTTTGCAGCATGCCCACGTTCATCTCGCCGTCGAGCGCCGAGGCATAAAAACGCTCAATCATTTGCACCGACGTTCTGGCATTGCGTGCCAGGGTCAACATGTCGATGCCCTGGCCGTAAAGCAATCGGAACATGATGGCCGTGTGCCGCAAGCAGTAAAGGGTGCGCAAACGACCCACCGCATCGTGAGGTGCCACACCTGCTTCGCGCATCACCCACTTGAACCAGAAACCCAGCACAGCCAGGGCGTAGCCACGGTCCTTTTCTGCCGGCAAGAAGACATAGTCCTCTGGAGAACCCAAGCCCTGCTTTTGGGCATGGGCCAGCAAAGACTCGTACACCTGCACTGCAGGCCGCAAAGTGACCATGGGCGTGTCATGCCGCTTGGTCTCTGGCAAATTCAGACGAAGGTAAATGCTGTCGCCGCGCACCACCTGCACGTGCTTGTGTTTGAGTTTGCGCAAATCACCGGGACGCACAAAACTGTTGACCATGAAACGAATGGCCCAAGCCATGTCCAAGGGCAAAGCCAGATTGCGGGGCGCCACCCAAAAGCGCTCCCGGTGCCCGCTCGAGGCCTTGACTTCGGGCGCAGTGGCCCCAATTCGAGCCAGGCGATAAGCCACCCTGACCACGGCGGCGTACTCTTTCAGACTCAAGGCCGACCTGGGCCTGTTGGCGGCTTTGACTGCCGGCAGTTCAGGAATCTCGCTCAAAAACCCATGGCGAATGGCCAGCTTCAACAGCTTGCGCACCACCACCAGGTACTGGGACACCGTGGTCGAGCTGAGCTTGCAGTCCGTCAAGCGCTTGACGAAGGCATCCATCAACAGCGGGTTGACCTGCGAGGGCGGGATGTACTTGAAAAAAGGCAATACATGCGCATCCAGGCGGTTGCGCAAAATGCCCACCGAAGCCGTGCTCAACTCTCCCCGCTTGACGCGCAAGCCCTCTTGCTCCAGCAACTGCTCAGCCAGCACGTCAAAGCGGTTGGAGCGCATCGCTCCTTGGTTGAGCACCGAATGCGCCAAGTCTGAATGCCCGGTCTCTTTTTCTTTTTCAAGACTGCCGCTGGAGACCCGCTCCCAGACCAAAGGACTGACCACGTAAAAGGCAGGTTTGTTGTTGTCCAAAATCGCCACAGCCGACTCGCCCGATAGACTCACAACGTCCATCGGTTTGGCCAAAAAGTCGGACAAACTGGCACACAAAGGTGCTAGAAGTGGCTGCAATTGCATCTTCCTTAAAAGTATAGAGTGTCACTAAACACTCTTTTTTTAAGGGTGATATTTG
>CANHUM010000155.1 GCA_947463845.1 Comamonadaceae bacterium | reverse complement strand
TATGTGGTGCGCTGGGTCGACCAAGGCGTGGGCTGCTCCAAAGTGCCCGACATCAACGGCGTGGGCCTGATGGAAGACCGCGCCACGCTGCGCATCAGCAGCCAGCACATGGCCAACTGGTTGCACCATGGCGTGGTGACCGAAAAGCAGGTCAAGCAAACCATGGAGCGCATGGCCGCCGTGGTGGACGCGCAAAACGCGGGCGACGCCGCCTACCAACCGATGGCCGGCAACTTTGCCAAGTCGGCCGCCTACAAAGCCGCTTGCGATCTGGTCTTCAAAGGCAAAGCGCAACCGAGTGGCTACACCGAGCCTTTGCTGCATGCCTGGCGTCTGAAGGTCAAGGCGGCTTGAAAGCGCCGGGACCGAACAGGCCCTGACATCTGAGAAAACGGCTCCTTTGGGAGCCGTTTTTGTGGGGTGTGCTGTTGCACCCAGGTGGGCATGCCCGAAAATGGCGGTTTTCAGGAGGTGGCGATGCGCTGGATTGACCGGATACCGAAATGGCTGTTGGTGGCCGTGGCCATTTACCTCGCCGGAGCGCCTTTTGCGCCTGAACCCCATTTGGTGGAAAAGTGGCGCATGCTGTTGGAGGGCAGCCTGAGCCGCCCCATCGACATCTTTGACTTTTTCCTGCACACCGTGCCCCTGTTGGTGTTGGCCATTCGCCTGTGGCGTGATGCGCAGCGCCGGGCCAAGCGCTGAGGGTCCAAGGCCATGACCCAGCTCACCTTTGACCCTTGCCGTTGCCCTTTGTGTGGACAACCCAATGCCTGTGCCATGGCTTCAGGTGATGCCGCGTCTGCGCAGCCATGCTGGTGCACGCGCGTGCACTTTGGTGCCGACTTGCTGGCGCAGGTGCCCGAAGCGGCGCGCAACCGCGCCTGTATTTGTCAGCGCTGCGCCAGCCCGACTGAACCCGTGGCGAAGGATTGAACCATGTGCCAACTGCTCGGCATGAACTGCAACACCCCCACCGACGTGACCTTCAGCTTCAGCGGTTTTGCGCAGCGCGGTGGCATCACCGACCACCACAGCGACGGCTGGGGCATCGCCTTTTTTGAAGGACAGGGGCTTCGCCACTTTGTGGACCACCAAAGCGCCAGCACCTCGCCGATTGCCGACCTGATTCGGCGCTACCCGATCCAAAGCCAAAACGTGATTGCCCACATCCGAAAGGCGACGCAAGGCGAGGTCAGCCTGGAAAACTGCCACCCTTTTGTGCGTGAACTCTGGGGCCGCTATTGGGTGTTTGCGCACAACGGCCATCTGCAGGACTATGCACCGCGCCTGCATGGCAACTTCAAGCCCGTGGGCCAGACCGACAGCGAACGCGCTTTTTGCTGGCTCATGCAAGAGCTGGCCAAGTCACACGCCAGCTTGCCCAGCGTGGCCGAGTTGTCGATGACGCTGCGCGAGTTGGTGCCGCAGATTGCCCGCCATGGCACCTTCAACTTCTTGCTGTCCAACGGACAGGCCTTGTGGGCCCATGCCAGCACCCAGTTGCACTATGTGCTGCGCAGGCACCCTTTCACCCAAGCCACCTTGAGCGACGACGACTTGAGCGTGAACTTTGCCGACCACACCCGTGCCAGTGACCGGGTCGCGGTGGTGGTCACCGCCCCTTTGACCACCGACGAGGCCTGGGTGGCTTTTGAGCCGAGCCGTCTGCACACCTTTGAAGGCGGGGACCTGCACGGCGTGTGAGGCGGGCGTGCCAGCATGCATCTTTTTGTCACAAAGGCGCTCTACCATCCGGGCATGTTCAGTCGATTTGTCTTGATGCTGCTGGGGCTGTTGTGGGGACCCTCATGGGTTTTGGCCGCTCGGCCCTTCATGACCGACGATGCCCGCATGACCACCGCAGGCAGTTGTCAGCTGGAAAGCTGGTCGCGCCGCGATGCCCACCGCACCGAGCTGTGGGCCTTGCCGGCCTGCAACCCGACGGGAAATTTGGAAATCACGGTGGGCGCAGCCGCATACCGTGAGGCGCACCACGCACAGAGTGCAGATGCTGTGGTGCAAGTCAAAACCTTGTTCAAACCCATGACGCCCAACAGCTGGGGCGCGGGTGTGGCGCTGGGTCAAGTGAGCCACCGCCCGCACACCGCTTCAGACCTGACCCAGGGCCAAACTTACGCCTATGTGCCTGTATCGGTATCCTTCTTGGACGACCGTTGGGTCAGTCACACCAATGTGGGTTGGGCCAGAGGCCGCGTGAGCGGTCGCGACCAGTTCAACTGGGGCACGGGTCTGGAGTATCAGATCAACCAACGCTGGATGTGGATTGCCGAAACCTTTGGCAACGACCGGCAAAAACCATATTGGCAAACTGGCCTGCGTTACCAGGTGCTGCCCGGCTTGTTGCAGGTCGACGCGACCTGGGGCGGGCCGGTGGATGCGCCGCAAGGACAAAGATCATTGCAACAGTGGCTGTCTTGGGGTCTGCGCTGGACGCCCGAAAAGTTTCCGTGAAAGCGGCCTTCACCCGCTGCCGGGCGGACCTCCCGGCAGAGCCACGGTTCAGACCGCCGCTTCTACCGCGTCCATGAACAGTGCCGCCACATCGCAGCCCATCTGGTCCGTGATCTCCTGAAAGCAGGTGGGGCTGGTCACGTTGATCTCGGTCAGGCTCTCGCCAATGATGTCCAGACCCACCAGCATCAAGCCGCGTGCCAACAGAATCGGACCCAGCGCTTCGGCGATTTCGCGGTCACGCGCCGAAATCGGCTGGGCCACGCCTTTGCCACCCGCGGCCAGGTTGCCGCGCACTTCGCCGCCTTGCGGGATGCGGGCCAGGCAAAACGGGACCGGCTTGCCGCCGATCAGCAGCACGCGTTTGTCGCCTTGCGCGATGCCAGGCAAGAACTTTTGCACCATCACGGTTTGTGCGCCATCCTGGTTGAGCGTTTCGATGATCGCGCCCAGGTTCAGACCATCGGCCCCCACTTTGAAGATGCCCATGCCACCCATGCCATCCAGAGGCTTCAAGATGATGGTGCCGTGCTCGGCATGGAAGGCTCGGATGTCGGCCTCGCTGCGCGTGACCAGTGTGGGTGCGATGAACTGCGCAAACTCCATGATGGCGAGTTTCTCGGGGTGGTTGCGCAGGGCGGCCGGGCTGTTGAAGACCTTGGCGCCTTCGCGCTCAGCCTGGCTCAACAGGTGGGTGGCGTAAAAGTACTCGCTGTCAAAGGGCGGGTCCTTGCGCATGATGACGGCGCCAAAATCCTTGAGCGCAGCGCGGCGTGTGGCGGTCTGGGTGAACCAGGTGTCTGGCTGTCCGGTGAGCGTGATGTCGCGTACCTGGGCGGACACGGCTTCGCCTTGCTGCCAGCGCACATCGGTCATCTCGCAGGCCACGACCTGGTGGCCGCGCTTTTGCGCTTCGCGCATCATCGAAAAAGTGGTGTCCATGTAGATCTTGAAGGACTCGAGGGGGTCGGCAATGAAGAGGATGTGCATGGCTGGACTGTGTCACAAAAATGGGAAGACTGTGACGCCTCAGCGTCTCATTGAAACGCCACCTCGGCAAAGCTGCGCAGCTTGCGGCTGTGCAGTTGTTCGGGGCCGGCATTGCGCAACAAGCTCACGGCACGGATGCCGATTTGCAGGTGCTGGTTCACGCGTTCGCGGTAAAAGTGGTTGGCCATGCCGGGCAGCTTGATCTCGCCGTGCAGTGGCTTGTCGCTCACGCACAGCAAGGTGCCGTAGGGCACCCTGAAGCGAAAGCCATTGGCCGCAATCGTGGCGCTTTCCATGTCGAGCGCCACCGCGCGGCTTTGGCTGAAACGCCGCTGTGGTGTGCTGGCCACATTGTGGGTGGGCAGCAGCTCCCAGTTGCGGTTGTCGGTGCTGGCCACGGTACCGGTGCGCATGAGCCGTTTGAGCTCGGGGCCTTGGCTGCCGGTGACCTCGGAGACGGCGCGCTCGAGCGCCACCTGCACTTCGGCCAGCGCAGGAATCGGGACCCACAGCGGCAGCTCTTCGTTCAGCACATGGTCTTCGCGCACATAGGCGTGGGCCAGCACGTAGTCGCCCAGCTGCTGCGTGGTGCGCAGCCCGGCGCAGTGACCCAGCATCAGCCAGGCGTGCGGACGCAGC
This sequence comes from Comamonadaceae bacterium, assembly GCA_947463845.1. GTDB lineage: Bacteria > Pseudomonadota > Gammaproteobacteria > Burkholderiales > Burkholderiaceae_C > Limnohabitans_A. The sequence goes on along the minus strand of CANHUM010000155.1, from coordinate 548 downwards.
ACAGCAATGTGGTCGGTGATGGTTTTGGCATTGGCGGGCCCCACGCCAATGTTGACCATGGTGATGCCGCTGTGGCCTTTGCGCACCAAGTGGTAGCCAGGCATTTGCGGCAGGCGTGGCGGTGTTTGGCCCAGGGCATCCACGTCTTCCGACGACAGACCCACGCGGCGCGTGACTATGTTGCCGGGCTCGACAAAGGCGATGTAGTCGCTGTCCGGGTTGAGCATCTCGGCGCGTCCCAAGGCGATGAACTCGTCGATGTAGAACTGGTAATTGGTGAACAGCACATAGTTCTGAAACCAATGCGGCGAGGTGCCGGTGTAGTGGCGCAGGCGTTGCAGCGAATAGTCGATGCGCGGCGCCGTGAAAAGCGACAAAGGCTTCGCCTCGGAGGCCGCAGGTTCGTGCGTGCCGTTGGCAATACCATCGTCCATGGCGGCCAGGTCCGGGAGGTCAAACACCTCACGCATCAGGGTCTGACGCTCGGGGCTCAGGCTGCCCTCCATGTGCTCGTCTTCGGCCCATGAAAAGTGGATGGGAATCGGCTG
>CANHUM010000154.1 GCA_947463845.1 Comamonadaceae bacterium | reverse complement strand
CGATTTTGAGGCGGCGACCCAGACCGATGCCTTGTTACCGGCCTGAAGCTGCATGAGTCAACCCAAAGTGCAAACGGCCTTGCGCCATACCAACGATCTGGAGCCTGGTCTGGTGGTGGCCACCTTTGGCCGCCACTGCCTGGTGGAGACGCCGGAAGGTCGACGTTTGATCTGCCACCCGCGGGGCAAGAAAAACCAGGTGGTGGTGGGGGATCAGGTGCTTTGGCAAATTGCAGGCGATGAGGGCAGCATTGAAAAACTGCAAGAACGCCGCAACCTGTTCTACCGTCAGGACGAAATCCGCACGAAATCGTTTGCAGCCAACCTGGACCGCGTGCTGATCCTGATTGCTGCCGATCCTGAATACTCTGAAAGCCAGCTTTCACGTGCTCTGGTGGCGGCCGAAGCCGAACGCATCACGCCCATCATCGCGCTCAACAAAAGCGACCTGGCCCAACCCTTTGCACAAGCCTGGGAGCGCCTGGCCCCATACCGCGACATGGGCTACAGCGTCATGCCCATCAGCTTGAGCCCGCGCAGCCCGGTGACCGACGATGGTGTGGCCGCATTGTGTGCGCATTTGCAGGGTCACATCACATTGGTACTGGGACCTTCAGGCAGTGGCAAAAGTACGCTGATCAACCGATTGGTGCCTGATGCGCAGGTGGAAACTGGCGAAATTTCACTGGCGCTCAATTCGGGCAAACACACCACGACCAGCACACGCTGGTACTGGGTGCCTGCGCTCGATGCGCCTGGTCAAGATGGCGCTGCACGCACCGCTTTGATCGATTCACCTGGTTTTCAGGAGTTTGGGCTGCACCATATCGAGCCCACCCGTCTGGCCGATTGCATGCCCGATTTGCGTCAGCACCTGGGGGGGTGCAAGTTTTACAATTGCACGCACTTGCACGAGCCCGGTTGCGCTGTGCTGGCGCAGGTGGAATCCGCACAGCAACCAGGCACCATCAGCGTTCGCAGGCACCGCATTTATGCGCAGTTGTTTGAGGAATTAGGGCAGCGGCGCTGGTGATGCGGGTGATCAGCCTAGCAAATTGGCCATGGTCAGCAAGGCCAGCAACAAAAGCCACATGATCACTGTTCGCCAGACCAAGCCCACCACCTGGGCAAAATGAGACACGCTCGCAATTCGGCCGGGCGTGCTGCCACCGCCGGAGCCGGTCCTCTCCTCGTCGTCCGTGGCCTTCAAATTGGCGCCACCCAGGCGGATATTGATGGCACCTGCTGTGGCCGCCAGAATCACGCCATCATTGTCCTGCGGAAAGTTTTGCGCATGATGCCGCCAACCGTCCATGGCATCTTCAAAGCTGCCGACAATCGCAAAGCCCAAGGCGGTCATGCGCGATGGCAGCCAATCCATGGCCTGCCAGGCGCGGACACTCACAGATTGCAGCGCGTTGCTGGCCCATGAACCATCGGCAGAGGGTTCTTGCCAGCGTCGCTGTGCCAACTCGGTCAAGCGGTAGATCACGGCACCCACCGGTCCGAGTCCGATGATGGACAAGGCGGCATACCAAAAGAAAACGCCGAAGACATGTCGATGCGCAGCGATCACCGAGTATTCGATCACATGGCGAACAATTTCGCTGCGAGGAATTTGACCCACTTGCACCTGTTGCCAACCGGCCAACAATTCCCGGGCTTTTTGCTCGTCGCCATCTTCCAGTGCTTCTCGTATCCCGGTGAAATGGTGGCTGAATTGTCTAAAGCCCAGAGTGGCATAAAGCAGCGCCACGTTCCATAACACGGCCACCCACCAGCCCAATCCCCAAGTCAGGAGCCAGTGAACCAGCATGGCCAGTGACGCAGGACCCAGAACAGTCATGCCCCAGGTGATCCATGCCTGCGAATGAGCGCCCGCATCCAGGGTTCGCACCGTCCAGTGAATCCAGCGATCGACGCTTGAGAACAGCTGGTTATCCGTTTTGAGGGGGCGTACTTGTTCCAACACAAGAGCCAGGAAAATGGCAAAAAAACTCATGGTTTTCTCAACTCATCGGGTTGGCCGCCAAAAAGCGGTAGAAGTTGCGCAGCATTCCAGCCGTGGCGCCCCAGATGAAGCGCTCAATCGCCTCCACCTCGCCGTTGGCCGTGGGACGTGTTTCAAGGTACGGCATGGAAAACCAGTGACGTTCCTGGCCCTGCCAATCGAAAGCATGTCGTTGATGGTTGGCTGGATTCATCAAAAAAGAAAGCGGAACTTCAAACACATCGTCCACTTCCTCTGAGTTGGGGCGCAACTGAAAGTCGGGTGAAACCAAGCCGACCACAGGAGTGACCCAAAAGGAGGTGCCCGTGACATAGGTTGGCAATTCGCCGACGATCTGAACATGTCGGGCGTCGAGTCCGACCTCTTCCTTGGCCTCACGCAGTGCGGTGGCCTGTTTGCTCACGTCTTCCGGGTCAACCTTACCCCCTGGGAAAGCGATCTGACCCGAATGGGTGTTCATGTGCGCTGCACGACGCGTCAACAACACCGTGGGTGAGCTGGCATTGGGGCCACGCATGACAACGGGGACCAAAACAGCGGCTTGTGCCGGTGATCGTTCCGAAACAAAGCTCTCCCTGACCACTTCCGGCTGCCAAACCGGTGGATTCAAAAACCGTGCTTGGATCGCTTGGGGCAAAAGATGGGCAGACGGAACCGCGGGCAAATCGTGGTCAATTTGCCAGACCGGAACCTGTCGTGGATCAAAAGGAGGATTTTTGGACACAGTGGTGATTTATAACCGAGAAGATCTGGCCCAAGCCCTGGGCGCGGGTCCGAAAACCTTTCAAAAGGGCAGCAGAAGGTCAATTCACCCGAAACAGCAACGGCTTAACCCAGACGTAAAATGTGACCCGTTGCGTAATTTAGCAACCCTATTTTCTTAGACATACGGATCCATTCATGAAACGTGATTATTTTTCCCACGACGCACGCGCAGAACGACGATTTGGAGAGCACCGCAGCGGCACCTGCGTGGCCTTGATCGACGGCAGATTTTTGATTTGGTTGGCGCAGCAAGGCGCCACGGGAGCCCCGGGTGAGTCGGTCAATCGACAGGGACTGTTGAACTTGTTGTCATTGGCCTTGTCCCAATCGGGACTGGATGTGGACCTGCGCCGCATCTATTGGTACAGCGATCGCTCTGACGGTCTGGTTGTCGATGATCAGATTGTTCGCTTGGTTCAGACCCACGATGCCGATGGTGGGGCTTCTTTGTTAAGGTCTCTGGGCCACGACCTCCAGCAACTGTCAGAGCATCATGCGTGCGACCATATTTTGGTCGCCAGTGACGATGAACGGTTTTTGTCCCTGATTGATGACGCCCAGCTCAAAGGTGTGAGCGTGCATTTGCTGGCTGACGAGTCTGCCCGCAATATGACGCAAATGGTTCGTACCGATCCAGGTTGGGCCCGTTTGTTGGCCCAAGGTGATCGCCGGGTTGTGGTCAACACGCAGGCCTTGGCCGACATGTTGCAGGGTAAGTTGCCCGCTGCCATGGGCTTGGCGGTGGAGGACGTGGAAGAGCTGCGCAAGTCCATGCAAGAGGTCATCTCGGCTTGGTGGGCTGAAGAACCTGAGGACCTGCGCGAGGACCTGCGGGATGCATTGCAGGTCAGTCGGGGTGTTCCACAAGAAGTCGATCGCCAGCTCCTGCTGCGCATGCGCCAACGCTTGGCCCGCGCCCTCAGTTTGCCCGAGAAAAAAATGCTTCGCGAGACCCTTCGCAGCTTGGTGGCCTTGCCTGCTGCGCAGGGTGAGACCAGCCCGTCTTCTTGGCCATCCGATTCCGACGATTGACCCATCAGAACCCAATGCTGTGGCCAGAAGTCAAAAAAGCCCCGACGCATGAGAGTCGGGGCTTTTTAACTGATGGAGGCCATGCCTGCGTTTATTTGAGGTTGTGGTACTCGGTTACGCGATCCACCTCGTTTTTGGAGCCCAGCACCACACTCACACGTTCGTGCAATTGGCCAGGCTGTAGATCCAAAATGCGCCGTTTGCCATTGGTTGCAGCCCCACCGGCTTGCTCAATCAGCCAGCTCATCGGATTGGCTTCGTACATCAGGCGCAATTTGCCGGCCTTGTTCGGTTCACGTTTGTCCCAGGGGTACATGAAGACACCGCCACGGGTCAGGATGCGGTGCACATCGGCCACCATGCTGGCGATCCAGCGCATGTTGAAGTCCTTGCCGCGCGGGCCTTCCTTGCCCTGCAGGCATTCGTCGATGTAGCGGCGCACGGGTTCGTCCCAGTGGCGCATGTTGCTCATGTTGATGGCGAATTCCTTGGTATCGGCGGGTACCTGAACATTCTCCTGCGTGAGTACAAAAGAGCCTTGCTCTCGGTCCAGCGTGAACATGGCCACGCCATCACCCACGGTGAGCACCAGGGTGGTTTGTGGCCCGTAAATACAATAGCCGGCAGCGACCTGATGCTTGCCCGGCTGCAAGAAGTCGCGTTCGGTCACGCCCTGATGGCCTTCAGGCTTTTTGAGCACGCTGAAGATGGTGCCAATGCTGACGTTGACATCGATGTTCGAAGACCCATCTAAGGGGTCAAAAAGCAAAAGGTATTCACCTTGTGGATAGCGGTTGGGCACCAAATAGATGCTGTCCATTTCCTCGCTGGCCATGGCCGCCAGGTGACCACCCCATTCGTTGGCTT
>CANHUM010000153.1 GCA_947463845.1 Comamonadaceae bacterium | reverse complement strand
GCCGTGGGTACCACTTTGTATTACGGCAAAGGTGCCGGCTCCGAGCCTACCGCCAGTGCGGTGATCGCCGATTTGGTGGACATCACCCGTTTGCACACGGCTGACCCACTCAACCGAGTGCCGCATCTGGCTTTTCAGCCTGGAGCCATGAGTGATTTGAATGTCTTGCCCATGTCTGACGTGGTGACCAGCTACTACCTGCGGTTGCGCGTGGCCGATCAGGCGGGCGTTCTGGCCAAGCTGACTGGCTTGCTGGCCGAGGCCAACATCAGCATCGACGCGGTTTTGCAACGTGAGGCCGACCAGGTCAGCTTGGCGGGCGAGAACCAGACCGACGTGATCATCCTGACCCACGACACACGTGAAGGCACGTTGAACGAGGTGCTGGCCCAAATGCAGGCCCTGCCGACCGTGATGGCACCCATCGTTCGGATTCGCAAGGAAGAGCTGGCCTGATGTTGTACCTGTCCACGCGCGGCCATCCTGACCGCAAACACTTCTGCGAAATCTTGCTTGAAGGCCTGGCGCCTGACGGCGGTCTGTACTTGCCCGAAAGCTACCCACAGATCGATTCTGCGGCGCTGAACCGCTTGCGCCATGTTTGGCAAAGCCAGGGCTATGCGGCTTTGGCGTTTGAGGTGCTGTCGCTCTACATCGACGACATTCCTCGTGATGACTTGTTGGCCCTGTGCCGCAAGACCTACACACCTGAAGTGTTCGGCACGAAAGAAATCGTGCCCCTCAAGCCCTTGCAGGCAGCAGGCCAAGCCCAGCCCGAGATGTACCTGGAAGCCTTGTCCAACGGCCCCACTTTGGCCTTCAAAGACATGGCCATGCAGCTGCTGGGCAACTTGTTCGAGTACGAGTTGGCGAGGCGCGGCGAAGCGCTGAACATTTTCGGAGCCACCTCGGGCGACACAGGCAGTGCGGCCGAATACGCCATGCGCGGTAAAAAGGGCGTGCGTGTTTTCATGACCAGCCCAAACGGCCGCATGAGCCCATTCCAACAGGCGCAAATGTTCAGTCTGCTCGACGAGAACATCCACAACATCGCCATCGAGGGCGTGTTCGATGACTGCCAGGACATCGTCAAGGCGGTCTCTAACGATCTGAATTTCAAACGCCAATACAAAATTGGCACGGTCAACTCCATCAACTGGGCGCGTTTGCTGGCCCAGGTGGTGTACTACTTTGCAGGTTACTTCCAGGCCACTCAAAGCAATGACCAAAAAGTCAGCTTCACGGTGCCGAGCGGTAACTTTGGCAATGTGTGCGCAGGCCATGTGGCCCGCATGATGGGCCTGCCGATTGATCGTTTGGTCGTGGCCACCAACGAAAACGATGTGCTCGACGAGTTCTTTCGCACCGGCATTTACCGCGTGCGCGGTACGGCTGACACGCATGAAACGTCCAGCCCTTCAATGGACATCTCCAAGGCGAGCAACTTCGAACGATTTGTGTTTGACCTGCTAGAGCGCGATGCCGCCAAAATCAAAGCCATTTTTGGCGAAGGTTTGAGTCGCCAGGGCTCCTTTGATTTGTCGGGCGATCCAAGCTTTGCCCATGCCACCACCACGTACGGTTTTGACAGCGGCCGCAGCACCCATGCCGACCGCCTGAAGACCATTCAACAGGTCTTTGCCACTTACGGTGTGATGATTGACACTCATACCGCCGATGGGGTGAAAGTGGCGCGAGAGCATCTGAACCCGCGCGTCGCCATGATCGTTCTTGAAACCGCTTTGCCCATCAAGTTCGCTGCCACCATCGTGGAAGCCTTGGGCCGCCAGCCCGAGCGGCCACCGCAGTTTGAGGGCATCGAAGCTTTGCCCAAGCGCGTGCAGGTCATGAAAGCCGATGTGAATTTGGTCAAGGCTTATATTCGGAACCATTGCGATTAACAAGCCATGAGCTCCGCCCCTCGCGCTCCTTTGATGTCCTTGGACGATGCGCTGCAGGCGCTGCTCGTGCGCATCGAGCCTTTGACCGACGTCGAGTCGGTGGCCACCTTCGATGCCGACGGTCGAGTACTCGCCGAGGACCTGGTGTCCGCCATGCAGGTGCCCGCCTTTGATAACTCCTCCATGGACGGCTATGCGGTGCGCAGCGCCGATCTGTTGGAGCCAGGCACCCCACTGCGTGTGACCCAACGCATTGCAGCGGGTCAGACGGGTCAGCCTTTGCAAGCCGGGCAAGTTGCCCGCATTTTTACCGGGGCTCCCGTACCCCAAGGTGCTGACGCCATTGTCATGCAGGAGCAAGCCGAGTCAGTGCCCGAAGACCCCGATGCTGTGCGCTTTGCGGTGGTGCCCGAACCCGGGCAGTGGATTCGCCGAAGCGGTGAAGACATCCGCCTAGGCCAGACGGCTTTGCACCGTGGCCAGAAGCTGGGACCTGCCGAACTGGGCTTGGCCGCGAGCCTGGGTCTGGCGCATTTGTCGGTTGTTCGCCGCCCCCGGGTGGCCTTGTTTTCGACCGGCGATGAACTGGTCATGCCGGGTGATGTGGCTCCGCAGGACATGCCACCGGGCAGCATTTACAACTCCAATCGTTTTTTCCTACGCACTTTGTTGCACCGCATGGGTTGCGAGGTGAGCGACCTGGGCATCGTGCCCGACCGACGCGAGGCCACCGTGGCCGCACTCAAAACCGCAGCCGACCACCATGACCTGATTTTGACCAGCGGTGGGGTGTCAGTGGGCGAAGAAGACCACGTCAAACCCGCTGTACAGTCTTTGGGTGAGTTGAACCTGTGGCAAATCGCCATGAAGCCAGGCAAACCCTTTGCCTACGGACAGGTGCGGCGTCAGACCGCCGAGGGTGTTGCCCACTTTGTGGGCTTGCCGGGCAACCCAGTCTCCAGTTTCATGACCTTTTTGCTCTTGGTCAGGCCCTTGCTGCGCCAGTTACAAGGCATGACCGCTGCTGAGCCCACCTGCCAGCGCTTGCCTGCGCATTTTGCATGGCCCAAGGCCGACAAGCGCCGTGAATTCTTGCGCGTGCGCCGAAATGCGCAAGGGGGACTCGATCTGTTTCACAACCAAAGCTCGGGGGTGCTGACCTCGGTGGTGTGGGCCGATGGGGTGGTGGATAACCCCGGAGGGCAGTCGATTGAGCCCGGGCAACTGGTTGATTTTTGGCCTTTTTCGGAGTACTTGGCATGAAAGTGCAAGTTCGCTATTTCGCCTCTTTGCGTGAAAGCATTGGCATGTCGCATGAGATGGTGGAGACTCAAGTTGACGATGTGGACGCATTGCGCATGGAGTTGATGGCACGGGGCGAGCACTACCGTGCTTGTCTGTCCCAGGAGCGTCCCGTGCGCATGGCCGTTAATCAGGTCATGGTGCAGGGCAATGCCTTCCTGACCGAGGGCTGCGAGGTCGGCTTTTTTCCACCCGTGACCGGAGGTTGACGCCATGATGCCCCGAGTCAGCATACAGACAAACGATTTTGACGTGTCCACCGAATTGGCCCACCTCAAGCATCAGGACTTGCGGGTTGGGGCTGTGTGCAGCTTTGTGGGCACGGTGCGCGACACCCGTGCACTGACGGGTCAGCCGATGGATGAAGTGCAGGCCATGGAGCTGGAGCACTACCCGGGCATGACCGAAAAATCGATCGAAGCGATGATTGACGAAGCGCATCGGCGCTTTGACATTTATGCGGCGCGTGTGGTGCACCGTGTGGGGCGCTTGCTGCCCGCTGAGCAGATCGTGCTCGTGGCGGTCACCTCAGCGCACCGGGGGGAGAGCTTCAAGGCCTGCGAATTTTTGATGGATTACCTCAAAACACAGGCCCCGTTTTGGAAAAAAGAGCTTACCCCTGAGGGGGCGCATTGGGTGGATGCCCGCGCATCCGACGATGCGGCCTTGGCGCGTTGGGGCATCCAGGCCCACAACGCCTGAGTTTCGGGCTGCCACGAGCAGCAAGCCACCATGCGTGAAGCGAGTGGTCTGAGGGGCTGGCCGTGGACCTGTTTCAGTCGCCTTGGCAGAATGGCGTCCAACAAATCATTCGGCCTTTTTCTGAAAAAATTCGACGCGCTTGAGTTCGCTCAGCAGCTGTTGCGCAGAGCATCTGGGATGGCGACACCCGGTTGCGCCGCCACCAAGCGCGCGGCCGATGGTGTGTTGTCCAGCACCAGATGCAGCAACAAGCGGTCTTGCCGCTCATCATGGTGCACAGACAGTTGGTGGATGTTCATATGTTGATTTTAGGCAATGGTGTTCGCCAGCTTCACTCTTGAAAATGACTTTTTTAGCACAAGTTGACAGTCATTGGAGAGCCACGCATGCGAATTGACAAACTCACAACCAAGTTCCAGCAAGCCTTGTCGGATGCACAGTCGCTGGCCCTAGGCAAAGACCATGCCTATATCGAACCTCAACATGTGCTGGTGACCATGCTTAAGCAAGACGACGGCCCTAAGGCCATCTTGCTGCGTGCGGGTGTTCAGGTGCCCGCTTTGCTGCAGGCTGCCGAGTCGGCCGTTTCGCGTTTGCCGCAGGTCACCGGACAAGACGAGGTGACGGTGGGACCGGATCTGGTCAAGCTCATGCAGGCCGCGGAAAAAGAGGCCATCAAGCGCGGTGATGCCTTCATCGCTGGCGAATTGTTTTTACTGGCGCTGACCGAGAGCAAGTCCGAGGCCGGTCGCATTGCCAAAGAGAATGGACTCAACCGCAAG
>CANHUM010000152.1 GCA_947463845.1 Comamonadaceae bacterium | reverse complement strand
CAATGGGTCAATCTGGGCTTGCACCAGACCGGACGCAGCAACCAAAGCGGTTGCCGTCAATATGTGTTTCATCTTCATGGTTTTTCCTCGAAAAAAACGATTCTCAGCGGGTATCTACCAGCCAGTTCAGGGACGCAAATAGACAAAGCCTTGTTTGGCCTGCAATGTCGCCACTTCGGCCACACCGGCAGGCACCACTTTGGCTTCCATCAGCAACTTGTCGGCAGAGATTTTGCGCGCCACCAAGGTGTTGTTGCAAACTCGAAACTCAACACCCTTGCTGACCAAATCGCTCACGCCGCCAGCAAAAGGCTGGTCCATCTGGTTCGTGGCACCGTCCAGCAAAAAGTCAATGCCCAAACCATGGGCCACCACGACAATCTTGACCTTGGGATCCGCAGCAATGTGGTTACGGATATTGCCAATTGCCCGCGAGGCCTGAGGAATGCCCTCGCTCAGGTGGTAAACCACCTTGATATCGGCCCAAGACAAGGACGCCACCAACAAGCCCGTCAGCAACAACAGGGGTTTTTTCATTCGTTTCTCCTTAAGTATGGATATTAGTGGGATCCGGGGACGCTGTGTGCCCGTGAAAACCCGGCTTGAAACTGACTCCGATCTTTCAATCGGACTCGCTGGCAATCTGAACGCACACGGCTCGGCACAGTGTGACCACCCGTTCATTGATGATGCGGTAATAGATTTGTACGCCTTCGCGGCGTTTGCCCACCACCCCGGCTTGGTACAGCGTGTTCAGGTGCTGTGACATATTGGGCTGGGTGGTGTCGATCTCGGCCAGTAATTCGCCAACGTTCTTCTCTGCGTTGCACAAAGCACTGATGATGCGCAGACGCATCGGCGCAGACATGACCCGAAAGACCTCGGCTGCTTTTTCAAACACTTCTTCCGATTCGGTCAGGACATCGTTCTCTGGTAGGGCTGTTTTGGCCATGTTGTCAATTCTTCGAATATCTCAAAAACCGCATGTTGTTCACGTCAACAGCTTGTGCACTCAAGAGCGCAGAGCGGGTGGGTGCCAATGCGGCATAAACAGCCCAGACTTTTCGGGGCCACACCTTCAAAACCATGTTTTCGAGGATTTTGGTCAATTTTGACGCAGATTCAAACCATTATTTTGTTCTTTGCTTATGCACACAGACGGATAAGCAAAACTTCCACACACCCATATGAATTCAAAAAACAACATTTATGGCGTTTGTGTGCATGCGCCCACACCATATGGCGCTGGCGCACAGCCCTGATTCAGTGGCCGTACAAATACTGGCATTTTGAATGGATGAACAGCACCATGCATTTGCCCAGCCGCCTGGCCGCCCGCCTGCGAAACCCTGGCCTTTTCAACAAACTCATGAGCGCGACCGAGGCGGCCGCCTTGATTCCGCTGGGCGGCAACGTGGGCATGAGTGGCTTCACGGGTGCCGGGCATCCCAAAGCCGTCCCCCCCGCGCTGGCTGCACGGCTGACGGCGTTGCATGCTGCAGGTCAACGCGATGCACGCATCAACGTCTGGACAGGGGCATCGACCGCCCCCGAACTCGATGGCGCCTTGGCCAAGGCCCTTGGGATGGGGATGCGGCTGCCTTACCAATCCGATCCGACTTGTCGTCAACGCATCAATGCAGGGCAAATGCACTACACCGACCTGCACTTGTCGCATGTGGCCCCAGCGGCTCGCTCTGGGGTGCTCGGCCCCCTGGATGTGGCGGTGATCGAGGTGGTGGGCATCCTGCCTGATGGCAGCCTCATTCCCTCCACCTCGGTGGGCAACAACCAGACTTGGTTGGACATGGCGCAGCAGATCATCTTGGAAGTGAACCTGCAGCAAAACCCAGCCATGCAAGGCATGCACGACATCGAGCCGCCCATGCCCGCGGCACCGAACCGACAGCCCCTGGCGTTGCGGCATCCGCATGAGCGCATGGGTCAGCCTTTTTTAAGGTGCGATCCGGCCAAAGTGGTGGCGATCGTGATGACCGACCACCCCGACCGTCACACCAGCTTTGCAGTGCCAGACGAAATCACCAGCCGGATCGCCGGACACCTCATCGAATTTTTTCAGCACGAAGTGGCCGTGGGACGCATGCCAGCGCAGCTGCTGCCTTTGCAATCGGGTGTGGGCAACATCGCCAATGCGGTCATGGCGGGGCTCAACCAGGGGCCGTTCGAGCAGATGACCGCCTACACCGAGGTGCTGCAAGACGGCATGCTGGCCATGCTGCGCTCGGGCAAGCTGGCATTTGCATCGGCGACAGCCATATCGCTGAGCCCGCAAGCCGCAGCCGAGTTCAATGCGAACATTGACTTTTACCGCGAACGCATCTTGCTGCGCTCGCAAGAGATGAGCAACCACCCAGAACTCGTACGCCGCTTGGGCGTCGTGGCCATGAACGCCATGATCGAAGCGGATATTTATGGCAACGTCAACTCTTCGCACATCATGGGCTCGGGCATCATGAACGGGATTGGCGGCTCTGGCGACTTTGCACGCAACGCCTGCTTGTCCATCTTCATGACGCCCTCCCTCGCCAAAGGAGGCAAGATTTCGTGCATCGTACCCATGGTCTCGCACCACGACCACACCGAGCACGACGTGCAGGTCATCGTGACCGAGCATGGCCTGGCGGACCTGCGCGGACTGGCGCCCACACAACGCGCCCGTTTGATCGTGCAGCGGTGTGCCCACCCTCGCTTTCGTGACGCCCTGTTGGACTACCTGAGCCGGGCCAGCGACAGCGGGAGCAGCCTGCACACCCCGCACCTTCTGGATGAAGCGCTCAGCTGGCACAGCCGCTACCTGCGCACCGGTCAAATGTGATGACCGCCCGCTGCCTCAAAGCACATTGAGCGGAATCTTCAGGTAAGTGGTGCCATTGTCCTCAGGCGACGGCATGTGACCGGCACGCATGTTGACTTGCACGGAGGGCAAGATCAAGACGGGCATCGCCAAGGTGGCATCGCGGGCCTGCCGCATGCTGACAAACTCATCCTCACTCACGCCCTCGTGCACGTGGACATTGCTGGCTTTTTGCGCGGCGACCGTCGTCACACATTGCGCTTCGCGCCCTGCAGGCGGGTAATCATGGCAAAGGTACAGCACCGTGTCATCCGGCAGGCTCAGCACCTTGCCGATGGACTGAAACAGGGTGCGCGCACTGCCACCGGGGAAATCACAACGGGCTGTGCCGTAGTCGGGCATGAACAAGGTGTCGCCCACAAAAGCCACTTGGCGGCTCGGCTGCACGCGCTCATCACGCACCACATAGGTCATGCAAGCCGGTGTGTGGCCCGGCGTGTGCATCGCACGCACCTGCAAGCGACCAATGGCAAACGAGTCACCGTCGCTGAACAAGCGGTCAAACTGACTGCCATCGCGAACAAATTCACGGCCTGCATTGAACAGCTTGCCAAACACGTCCTGCACCGTGGTGATGTGTGCGCCAATGGCCAACTGACCCCCCAGCTTTTTCTGCAGATAAGGCGCAGCGGACAAATGGTCGGCATGCACATGCGTCTCCAGCAGCCACTGCACCTGCAGGCCCAGCGCCTGCACGCGGGCGATCAAGGCATCGGCACTGTCGGTGTGGGTGCGACCCGATTTAGGGTCATAGTCCAATACGCTGTCGATCAGCGCACACTGTCGGCTCTCCTCGTCCCAAACCATGTGACTGAAGGTGGATGTGGCCGGGTCAAACAGGGATTCAACATGCATGAAAAGCGTCCTTGGCATATTTGCGATGGCTTATTTTCATACAAAGCATGGGGCCGAAGGCTTGAGCCCGCGCAAGCCCTGCGCGAATCGGTGACCCACCCCAGTGGTGTGGCGTGGCAAGCTGGTCGGATCAGGCCCGCTGACGCAGCGTGCGGCTGAGCAAAATGACCGGGATGAGTCCCACCAACACCAGCGCCAATGAGGGCAGCGCCGCTTCGCCCAGGCGCTCGTCACGCGCGAGTTGGTAGGCGACCACGGCCAGGGTATCGCTGTTGAAGGGGCGCAGCACCATGGTGGCGGGCAGCTCCTTCATCACGTCCACAAACACCAGCAAGGCAGCAGCCATCGTGGTGCGTTGCAACAAGGGCGCATGTACGCGGCGCATCAGGCCCCAACCGGTCACGCCCAGCATGCGGGCCGAATCGTCCAGACTGCCAGGAATGCGCGCATAGCCGCTTTGCACCGACTGCAGCGCCACCGCACAAAAGCGCACCAGGTAAGCCCACACCAGACCCAGCGACGTGGCCGTGATCCAGGCACCGGCCGAAGAAGCAGGCCAAGTTTGCTGAATCCAGCCCACTGGTAAAAGCAAACCGACCACCACCACAGCACCCGGGATGGCATAACCCAAACCCACCAGCTGGATGACGCCTTGGCTGATGCGGTCAGCGCGGGTTCGCACACTGAATGCCAGCGCCAGCGCTACACCCACGGCCAACACGGCGGTGATCAGGCCCAGACGCAAACTGTTCCAGGTCCAATGACCAAAACGCTCCCAGGACATCTCGCTGGTATCGCCCACAAAAGCCCGCAGCATGATGAGCACCGGCAGCACAAAGCCCAGCAACACCGGCAAGCTGCACAGACTCCAGGCCAGCACCCGTTGCATGCCACTCACCTGCAGGGGTTGGGCCTCGGCCGAGCCCTGTCGCGAGCCGCGCCCCTGGTTAAAGCGCATGCGCTTTTG
>CANHUM010000151.1 GCA_947463845.1 Comamonadaceae bacterium | reverse complement strand
GATCCGTGGCGGCAAGATCAACCTGTCCATTCTGGGCGCGATGCAAGTCACCGACAAAGGCGATCTGGCCAACTGGATGATCCCCGGCAAGATGGTCAAGGGCATGGGCGGCGCGATGGACTTGGTGGCGGGCGTCAAGCGCGTGATCATCCTGATGGAGCATGTGGCCAAGAAGAAAGACGGCACCGAAGACATGAAGATCCTGCCTGAGTGCACTTTACCGTTGACGGGCAAGGGCGTGGTTGACCGCATCATCACCGACCTCGCGGTGATGGACGTGACGGACGCGGGCCTCAAAGTGGTCGAGCTGGCCCCGGGCGTGACGCCCGAGCAGCTGCAAAGCAAGACAGGTGTGAAGCTGATCTTCTGATCGGCCCTGGCCCTGAAAAAACAAAGGCCCCGTGAGGGGCCTTTTTCATGCTGGAGCGGGTGATGGGAATCGAACCCACGTTATTTGCTTGGGAAGCAAGAGTCCTACCATTGAACGACACCCGCGCAAGTGAATTTTAATCGCTGGAATTGACCTGGCAGTCGGCTATGGTTCGCAAAGTTAAAATCATCGGATGCGTTTCCCAGTTCTCAAAGACCAAGCCCTCAATTTGCAAGTTTGGTTTTTGGCCTTGCTGGCCGGCTATGCGGTGCTGGAGTTGTCTTTCAACCACCGGTTGCTGGAGCTGGCGGGCGATTTGCAACTGACCGCCACACCTGACCAACTGCATGACATTGAGCTATGGGGGCGTGTGGTTTCGGGTTTGGGTTTGGCTTTGTTGTTGATGCGTTGGCTCGACCGGTTCTTCAAATCCAGAGCGGTGTTGTTGGTGCTTTGCTGCGCCTTGGGTCTGGTCACCATGTGGCATCTGCAAAAAGCAGTGGTGGACACCATCGTTTCCCGAGCGGACCAGCAAGACCTCATGATGAGCTGGCGCTCACAGCTGAGTGTTCAAGAGGCGCTCAATGGACGCATGGCGCTTCGGGGCGAGACCCTGTTGAGCAGTCCCGCACCCGCTGACATTCGCCCGATCATGAGTGCGCTTTGGGCGTCTTCGGTAGCGGGTTTGTCGCCGGATGATCTGGAATCTGATTCCGGAGCGGCGCAATTGATGGGCGGTTTTTTTGCGCCCCAAATCACGCCGCAACAACTTTCAGCCGCCTACCGCAAAACGGTCATGACCCCGGTGGTGCTTGGCGCTTCCTTGTTGTTTGGCTTGCTCAATTTGTGTCAGTTTTTTGCCGGTTGTGTCGCGCTGGTGCTGACCCTGACCCGACATGATGTGCTGTTGCAACGTTGCAAATCCTGGTTGCTGCCTTCATTGACCGCGCTGTGCCTGGGGCTGAGCTGGTGGCCAGGCAATGTCTGGACCACGTCACCGGCTTACCAACGGGTGGCCAGCCCTGCGCTTTGGGCTGACAAGCCCTATTTGGCACCATTTGTCGAGTGGAGTGTAAGGGCCGAACCGGCATGGGCAGACTCTGTGGCCTGGGTCCACAGTGCCTTGCTGCAAGATTTTGAATTCACGATGCCATTTCGGCACATCTTGGGGCGGTGAGGTCGGGTCCGCAATGCAAGGGACGAAGCCCTTGCGGTGATGCGGTGCGGATGGCTTACTTCAAGATATCACCCACACAGAGGTATTTGATCTCCACATAGTCGTCCATGCCGTGGTGAGAGCCCTCGCGGCCCAGGCCGGACTGCTTGACGCCACCAAAGGGCACATGCTCGGTGGCCAAAATGCCCACGTTGATGCCGACCATGCCGTATTCCAGTGCCTCGCTCACGCGGAAGATGCGGCCCACATCACGGCTGTAGAAGTAACTGGCCAGGCCGAACTCGGTGTTGTTGGCAGCATCAATGGCTTCTTGCTCGGTTTTGAACTTGAAGATGGGCGCAAACGGGCCAAAGGTTTCTTCCTTCGCACAGACCATGTCGGCGCTGGCATCCGCAATGACCGTGGGTTCGAAAAACTGGCCTTGCAGTCGTTTGCCGCCGGTCAACACGCGCCCCCCCTTGGCGATGGCGTCTTTCACATGGCGCTCGACCTTGTCCAGCGCAGCAGGCTCGATCAGTGGCCCCTGGTTCACGCCATCTTCAAAACCGTTGCCGACTTTGGCAGTCTTGACTTTGGCCGCGAACTTGGTGGCGAACTCTTCGTACACCGACTCTTGCACATACAAGCGGTTGGAGCACACGCAAGTCTGGCCCGCGTTGCGGTACTTGCTCGCAAAAGCGCCTTCCACGGCGCTGTCGATGTCGGCGTCTTCGAAAACGATGAAGGGCGCATTGCCGCCCAGTTCCAAGGACATTTTTTTCACCGTAGGGGCCGACTGCGCCATCAGGATGCGGCCCACTTCGGTGGAGCCGGTGAAGCTGATGTGCCGCACCACATCGCTGGCACACAGCACTTGGCCAATGGCGATGCTTTGTGGGCCGTCGGCGGTGATGATGTTGAGAACCCCGGCCGGGATGCCGGCGCGAAGGGCCAGTTCGGCCGCCGCCAATGCCGTGAGCGGAGTTTGCTCCGCGGGTTTGATGACCACGGGGCAGCCAGCGGCCAGCGCCGGGGCCACCTTGCGGGTGATCATGGCCAGGGGAAAATTCCAAGGCGTGATGGCCGCGCACACGCCAATGGGCTGCTTGAGCACCAGCAGGCGGCGGTTGTTGTCGAACTGGGGCAGGGTCTCGCCGTTCACGCGCTTGGCCTCCTCGGCAAACCACTCGACAAAACTCGCGCCATAAGCCACTTCGCCACGCGACTCGGCAATCGGCTTGCCGTTTTCAGCCGTCATCAGGCGGGCCAAGTCTTCGGTGTTGGCGATCAGCAGGTCAAACCACTTGCGCAAAATAATGCTGCGCTCTTTGGCGGTCTTGGTTTTCCAGGGGCCCCAGGCGGCGTTGGCGGCGGCAATCGCGGCTTCTGCGTCAGCGGCTCCCAGATTGGCCACGCTGGCCAAATGTCCCCCCGTGGCTGGGTCGGTCACGTCAAAACGCTGCTTGCCCGCAACCCACTGACCATTGATCAGGGCATCGGTCTTGAGCAACGTGGGGTCGTTCAGCAGGGCGAGAGGGGATGTTTTCATGTCCATGAGGGTCTCCAAAAGCCGTTGGGGTGGGCTTATTTGTGATGTTCGAGAGCCTAGCTTAGCGCCTGTGGATTCGGGTGTCTGTCACGAAAGTCGCAAAAACCCCGATGTGCGCATGGCGGTCCATTGGCCCCCAGCGAGTTCTGGGGCTGGCCTCAAATCTATAATGCCCGGTTGCATTGAAAGCCTGACACCCTATGAGCCAAGCCACTTTCTCCGTCGCCGACATCCGCAAGACCTTTTTGGACTTTTTCGAGTCCAAAGGACACACTGTGGTGGCGTCCAGCCCACTGGTGCCGGGCAACGATCCCACTTTGATGTTCACCAACTCGGGCATGGTCCAGTTCAAGGACGTGTTTTTGGGTTCGGACAAGCGTTCCTATGTGCGGGCCGCATCGGTGCAGGCCTGTTTGCGGGCTGGTGGCAAGCACAACGACCTCGAAAACGTGGGCTACACCGCTCGCCACCACACCTTTTTTGAGATGCTGGGCAATTGGTCGTTTGGCGACTACTTCAAGCGCGAATCGCTGGAGTGGGCTTGGGAGCTTTTGACACAGGTCTACAAACTGCCCGCCGACAAGCTGTACGCCACTGTGTATAAGGAAGACGATGAGGCCTATGCAATCTGGGAGGCCATTTTCGTCAAGGCAGGCTGGACGCCCGAGCGCATCGTTCAGGAAACCCGCATCATCCGGATCGGCGACAACAAAGGCGGTCGCTACAAATCCGACAACTTCTGGATGATGGCCGACACCGGCCCTTGCGGGCCATGCTCCGAAATCTTTTATGACCACGGCCCGCACATCCCCGGTGGTCCACCCGGCAGCCCTGAGGAAGACGGCGACCGTTTCATCGAGATCTGGAACAACGTGTTCATGCAGTTCAACATGCACGAAGACGGCTCGGTCACGCCGCTGCCCGCGCCTTGCGTGGACACGGGCATGGGCCTCGAACGTCTTGCAGCGATCCTGCAACACGTTCACAGCAACTACGAGATCGACATTTTTGACGCGCTGATCAAGGCCGCATCGCGCGAGACCGGCTGCACCGACCTCCAGAACAAGTCGCTGCGTGTGATCGCCGACCACATCCGTGCCACCGCATTTTTGGTGAGCGACGGCGTGGTCCCCAGCAACGAAGGCCGGGGCTACGTGCAGCGCCGCATCGTGCGCCGTGCCATTCGCCACGGCTACAAGCTGGGCAAGAAGTCGCCTTTCTTCCACAAGCTGGTGCCCGATCTGGTCCAACTCATGGGGGCGGCTTATCCCAACCTGGCCAACCAGGCTGAGCGCATCACCGACATCCTGCGCATCGAAGAAGAGCGCTTCTTCGAAACGCTGCAAAGCGGCATGCAGATTCTGGATGCCGCCCTCGAAGGCGGCGTGAAAGTGCTGCCCGGCGAGGTGGCCTTCAAGCTGCACGACACCTATGGCTTCCCGCTCGACTTGTCGGCAGACGTGTGCCGCGAACGCGGCCTGTCTGTAGACGAAGCCGGTTTTGCCGTGGCCATGGAAAAGCAAAAGGCCCAGGCCCGCGCGGCGGGCAAATTCAAGATGGACAAGGCGCTCGACTATTCGGGCGAGGGCAATGACTTTGTGGGTTACGACGACCTCACGGCCAACGCCAAGGTGCTGGCCCT
>CANHUM010000150.1 GCA_947463845.1 Comamonadaceae bacterium | reverse complement strand
TGGTCTGGTCAATCGCAATCGCCGGGGGCACGCCTTCGACCTTGTCCACCGCCGGTTTGTCCATGCGGTCCAGAAACTGGCGGGCGTAGGCACTGAAGGTCTCCACATAGCGGCGCTGGCCTTCCGCGTACAGCGTGTCAAACACCAGGCTCGATTTGCCTGAGCCGCTGGGGCCGGTGACCACGGTCAGTTCGCCGGTCTTGATGTCGAGGTCGATGTTCTTCAGGTTGTGCTGACGGGCACCACGGATGCGGATGAGACCTTGGGACATGCTGTGCTTTGTGGGGTGGAGGCCAAACATTCTAGGGCCGCGCTCCAAGGTTCCTGGGGGTTGTGGCCTTGACCCTTTTTCTTGACCGGGATCAGGAAAATCGTCCTTGACTGGGGCTTGGCGAGCAGCCCATCTGCCAAAATCAAATTCAGGTCAAAACACTGGAAGGAAAGGCTTTGAACATGTCATCCACGCCCCCAGACTTGTTGGACAGCTTGGCGCAACACCGCGTCTGGGGCTTGCTGAGCGCATCGGCCAGACAAGACCTGTTGGCGCAAAGTCAGGCGCTGAATTTGCGCACAGGCGACGTGGTGGCCGCTGCTGGCCAATGGCCTGCCCATCTGTGGCTGATTCTGCAAGGGCGCGTGGACCTGGACGATCCAGAACTGGCCCAAACCCACACGCTGCTGGCGGGTGAGTCTTTTGGCGCAGGCATGACACCCTGGAACCTGCAGCAAAGCTGCCACGTCAGGTGCACCGAAGACACCCACTTACTGCAAGTGCCCGAAACCTGCCTGCAGGGTCTGCTGAACCGCGAGCCAGCGCTCACGCCCTTCTTGCCTGTACCCCTGGACGGTCGGCAACCGGGGTCTCCCGCCACTGCACGGGCTTCTGGCAGTGACACCCATTTGCTGGGTATGCGCCTGCAAAACCTGATCAAGCACCCCCCCATCACGCTGCCACCCCAGGCCAGTGTGCTGGAAGTGGCCCGCACCATGCGCGAGCGCGGTGTGTCCTCGGTCATGCTGGTCGAACAGGACCAATTGCTGGGCCTGGTCACCGACCGCGACCTGCGCAACCGGGTGGTGGCCGAAGGACTGAGCCTGTCGCGCCCAGTGGCCGACATCGCCACCCGGAACCCGATGACACTGGACCAACGCAGCCCGGCCTTCGAGGCCTTGCTGCTGATGGCACGGCACAACATCCACCACGTGCCCGTCATGGACGGGCAACGCATCGCCGGCATGGTGACCGCCACCGACCTCACCCAGCAGCAAAGCACCTCGGCCGTGTATTTGGCGGGGGACATCCACCGTCAAAATACCTTAGATGGATTGGTGGCCATCAGCCAGCGGGTCAAGGCCCTGCAACAAACCCTGAGCTTGGCGCACACCAGCGCCTACAACACCGGCCACGTCATCACCACCATCACCGATGCACTGACCCGCCGCCTGATCCAGCTGGCCGAAGCCGAACTCGGACCACCCCCCGTGGACTATGTGTGGGTGGCAGCCGGATCGCAAGGGCGCTGCGAACAAACCGCCAAGTCCGACCAGGACAACTGCATGGTGATCGATGATGCCTACGACCCGGCCGTGCACGGCGACTACTTCAAGGCCCTGGCCCGCCAGGTGTGCGACGGCCTGGCGGCCTGCGGCTATGTCCACTGCCCAGGGGAGATGATGGCCATGACCGATCAGTGGCGCCAGCCTCTGCGGACCTGGCGACAGTACTTTCAGCATTGGATCCATGTCCCAGACCCCAAGGCCCTGATGCTGACCACGGTGTTTTTTGACCTGCGGGCCGTGCACGGCCAGCATGACTTGCTGCAGACCCTGCGCCAGGAAGTGTTGGCACGCACACCCAAACACAGCCTTTTTTTGGCACATGTGGTGAACAACGCACTAAAGCAGCGCCCACCGCTCAACCTGTTTGGCCAAATTTCGCTGATCCGCAGCGGCGAACATGCAGGCACGGTCGATTTGAAGCATCAGGCCATTGCACCCATTGTCGATTTGGGTCGCATCTACGCACTGGCCGCGGGACTGCACGAAGTCAACACCAGTGACCGCATCGAAAAAGCTGCGCAATTGAGCGAACTCTCTGAGCAGGGTTCGCGGGATTTGTGCGACGCGCTGGAATTCGTCTCCAACCAGCGCATCACACACCAGACCCAGCGCATGCAGCAAGGCCTGCCACCCGACAATTACCTGCACCTGCGCGAGCTGTCGAACTTTGAGCGTGGGCACCTGCGCGATGCGTTTTCGATCATCCAGTCGCTGCAACACGTGCTGGGGCAACGCTATCCGTCCGGGCAGATTTAAGACCCACTGGGCTCAGTATTTCAAACGCGCGTAATAGGTCTTTTGTGCCGCCTCGCGGGCCTGACCCAGGGTGTGTATCCCCATCTCAGCCAGGAGCGGAATCATGCGCAAAAACACCTCGGCGGTGACCATCGCGTCACCCAAGGCGGTGTGCCGGCCCAGCACGGTGATGTTCATGCGCTCAGCAATGGCCTCGAGCCGATGCGATGCCTGGTTCGGGTGAATCACGGCCGATAACAGCAAGGTGTCCAGCACCGGATGGTCAAAGCGCAAGCCGGTGCTGCGCTCCTTGAGCTGCAGGAACTTCATGTCAAAGGCTGCGTTGTGGGCCACCAGAACCGTGTCACTGGCATAGGCATGGAAAGTGGGCAACACCTGGGCGATGCGCGGCTGGCCCTGCACCATGACGGGTGTGATGCCGTGGATCGGGATGGACTCCGCACTGATGGCGCGTCCCGGGTCGATCAGCTGTTCGAACGCGTCCTGGCGCAGCAACTTGCCATTGACAATGCGCGTGGCGCCGATCTGGATGATCTCGTCACCTTGTGAGGGGTTCAAGCCCGTAGTCTCGGTGTCGAACACGGTGTAACTCAGGCTCTTGAGCGGTCGATCATCCAACGCGTGGTGGCTTTCAGCCATCTGGAACAAGTCGAAGTCGTAGTACTCGGGACGGCTGTCCCGACTGAGCACATGAGCCGCTTCGATGCCTTCTTGCGCCCCAGCGCCGGGCAAGACCAATCTGAAAAATGCCTGGTGCTGCGTGCGATCGCGCTCGAACCCCATCACGCCACCATGGCGGTCCATGACATCGCGCACCGTCAGAGGGCTGTGATCACGCCCCAGATGCATCGGATCGAGTTCCCAGCTCATCACGGTTTCTGTGCTCATGGCCTGGCCCGTCCACACCAGGTCCAGGTGCACCTTGTCATCAACTTGGGCCAGTCGCAGCTGCACAAAACGCAATTCGAACTCGTCAAACAAACGACTGGCCAGATAAGTCAGCACCTGCAACACACCAAAGCTGTCCACCTTGAGCCAGACTTGAGGGTCCACCGTGTCCAGCACCACATCACCCATGTCCCGTTTGCAGTGCTCGGCAATGCGCCGCTGCGCGGCGAGGACCAGATCTGCGCCCAGCATGTCTTCGAGCGGCCAGCGGGTCTTGAGGGTTTTGGTGGAGCGGGCCACCAGATCGGTGATCCGCTGACCCATGGCGCTGACCTCCTCGCGGACTGCGTGCAACGATTTCTGCCGCGCCTCTGGCGCCAGGTCGTCCAGGATCAGCATGTCGACGGTCGACTGCACCTTGGCCAGCGACGCGCGCGAAGCTTCCGCCAGACTCAGCATCAGCTGCTCCCTCTGGGAATCTGCCTCGAAACTGTGGGTCACGTTGTCGAGTGTCAACACAAAGCCATGGATGTCCACACCACCAACGCCAGCACTGGTTTCGACGGCGTCGCCGGAGCGAACCGGTGCCATGTGCACCCTCAGCAACTGGCCAGAGGCGGTACTGGTCAGAAACTGAGTGGATGGCTGCCTGACACCACGCGCCATGCGCTGACGCAGGGTTTCGAGCGCGTGGGCCACCAAGGGCCGATCGAACACCGCATAAATCGAGCGACCAATGCCCATCCACTCCGCCCCTCCAGCCGCCGAAGACGCGCCCGACATCCGCCTGAACGCCAAGCGTGCCCGGTTGTTGAACAACACAATTCGGCCGTCCAGGTTACACACCACCACGCTTTGGCTCAGCTCCGACATCAGCGCGGCCAGGCGGTTGCGTTCTTGCTGGATGCTTTGGCTGGCCTGGTCCACTTGCGCTTGTACACCATCCCGCCAGCGGTCACGCTCCGCTGCCAGCGCGTTGATGGACTCGCCCAGGCGCTGCAGCGCCGGCGATTCTGCGCGGGTATCGATCTGCTGGCTTTGCTCGGCGACCACCAGCAACTTGATTTTTTCCGTCAGTCGTTCACATGCCTGTTGGTGTTGCCGCGATTGCTTGCGCCAACGCCATGCCGCCAAACCCACCAAGGCACAGGCCCCCGCAACCCCTGCGCTCAGGACAGCCTGCTGTGTCCAGTTCATGCTTACTCCTCTCAAAGACCCTAGGCCTGCGCCCAAATGAATTTGACGACACTGGGCATTTCCAATCTTGGCAGATTTTTCCTCGTCTGGAAGCCTCGCCTTCCTCGCGCAAGGACTTCATGAGAATTGATGACGAGTTTTTGTTGGTCAATTCAAAAGGGTGTCCTATCAACACCGTGCGATGTCAAGCGGGACGCTGCACGCCCTTGTCAACACGGACTGGGAAGACAAGGGTAAATACCGAGCTTCAGAGAATTGAGACACACCAAATCGGCATGCGTTTGTACATATCCTTGGGTATGCCTGAAACTCACACGCCATCCAC
>CANHUM010000149.1 GCA_947463845.1 Comamonadaceae bacterium | reverse complement strand
GGCCCACGGCATAACCGAAGATGTGCTGGGCTGCATCGGCCGCCTTGATGTTTCGCCCGCCTTGGCCAATGGCCACCACCAATTCAATCTCGTGGTGCAGGTTCTGCGTCAGGCTGGGGTAGGGCATGGTACCGGTCTGGCCGTCTTCGACCACCACCAGGCTGTCGGTGGGTTTCAGAAAGAAGAAAGGCGGCTCGCGCCCTGTAAAGCCCATCTCTTTGGCATGCTCTTCATAATTGCGGCCCACGCAGTAAATGCGGTGAACCGGAAAACGCTCGGCCATGCCCAGAACAGGAACCGACACCACGGGAGTGGGGGAAAATACAAAAGTCATCGGGCGCTTTCTCAAAGAAATGAAAATGTGATGTTAATGGGAACCTTCGTCACCCCACA
The DNA here is from genome assembly GCA_947463845.1 of Comamonadaceae bacterium. Taxonomy (GTDB): domain Bacteria; phylum Pseudomonadota; class Gammaproteobacteria; order Burkholderiales; family Burkholderiaceae_C; genus Limnohabitans_A. The sequence goes on along the minus strand of CANHUM010000149.1, from coordinate 4,345 downwards.
GCGGCAAAAGTCGCCACGGTAACTTATGGACAAGATCAAGAGCATAGACCTGCAGGCCACACCGGGACATCTGATTCGGCGTGCCCAGCAAATCGCGGTGGCCATTTTTGCCGAGCAGCTGGCCAGTGCAGACATCACGCCCGTGCAGTTTGCGATTTTGAATGCCTTGCTTGACAGCCCCGGTTCAGACCAGGTGGGACTGGCCAAACGTGTTGCCTTTGATCCGGCCACGTCGGGGTCGGTCATTGGACGTCTGGAGGCCAAAGGCTGGGTGGTGCGACAGGCCGATCCGGCAGACCGCAGGCGGAAGTTGTTGGTCGTCACCGCGCAGGGCGTCAAAGCCCTGGCCAGCATTCAGCAGGATGTGGCGCGCGTACAAGAAAAAATCCTCAGCCCATTGACGCCCCAGGAGCAGACCCAGTTTGTCCAGCTGCTGTCACGCTTGGTCCAAGGCCATCAACCCTCCTGATGAACCCATCAGGCCGAAGCGTAAGTCAGCTCGAAATGCTCCACATGCGGGGGCGCTGCAAAGAACGGGCCGACAATGGCGCGCCACTCTGCGAACAAGGACGACTCGCGAAAGCCCACGGTGTGGTCCTCCAGCGTGTCCCAAAAAATCTGCAGCACAAAGCGCTCGGGCGTTTCAATGCAACGGTTGACCTTGGCCCCACGAAAGCCTTTGGCGCGTGAGGCCACGGTGTTCAGACCCAGTTCTATCGCTTTTTCAAAGGCGGCCTGTTGGCCGGGTTGGATGCGTATGTCGGCGAGTTCGAGAATCATGTGGGTGTCCGCAGAAAAAAAACAGACCTTACCTCAATTCATGGTTTGACAGAACTTGTAGGACGGCCTGTTTTGTCATGCTCTTGACACATGACGGCCAGAGAATGTTGCGATGCAAATCGGCACGCTACAGATCCTGGGTCTCTACCAGCAAGCTGCTCGTCAATTCCTTGCGGGTGAACGGGTCACCTACTTGGCGCACGCCTGGCAGTGTGGCCGTCTGGCAGAAAAGTCGGGCGCCCCACACAAGCTGCAATTGGCCAGCTGGCTGCACGACATCGGACACCTGTGGGGGCATGCCCATGGTCACCTCGAAGACACCAAAGCACAGGACCATGCGGCGCTGGGTGCCAGGCTTCTGGAGCCTTTGTTTGGGCGGGCTGTTTCAGAGCCTGTGCGACTGCATGTTCTGGCCAAACGCTATTTGGTCACGACACGTGGCGCCTATGCCCGCAAGCTATCGGAAGAAGCCCGCCGCAGCTTGACGCGCCAGGGTGGTGACTTGAGTGAAGAAGAGTGCGTTGCATTCGAAAGAAATCCATTTTTTGCCGATGCCATCCAGCTGAGGATTTGGGATGACCTGGGCAAAAAAGAAGGTTGGTTTGAATCGACGCCGCAAGATGCGCTCGATCAACTGGATGAACTGATTCAATCGTTGCATGCCATCAGTGTCATGTAACTTTCATGGCCACGACATTTTCTTGACACGGCAGCTGTTCATCATGCCTTCATCGATGAACAGGAGTTTGTGCCATGAAAGAAATCCCCAGCCCCACTTTTGATCTCTCACCGATCCATTTGCCTCGGGGGTCACTTCATCCAGGATCAAATCAAACCCAAGCTGAATTCCTGCCTCGCCGCGTGCAAAGCACCATTGAAGTCAGCTGGGCAAAACATCAAGACGAAATTCGTGAAGCGCAAAGATTGAGGTATTCGATTTTTGCCGATGAGATGGGTGCGCGATTGCCCAAAACCATCGAAGGGCATGACATCGATGTGTTTGATGATTATTGCGAACACCTGTTGGTGCGCGATGTGGCGTCACGTCAAGTGATTGGCACTTACAGGGTGTTGACACCGGTTCAGGCCAAGCGGGCGGGCAGTACCTACAGCGACACCGAATTTGACTTGACCCGCTTGCGCAGTTTGCGCGGCCGCATGGTCGAGTTGGGACGCAGCTGCGTGCACATCGATCACCGCCACGGTGGCGTCATCATGGCCCTGTGGGGAGCCTTGTTTGAGTTCATGGAGCGCAATCGTCTGGACACCATGATTGGCTGCGCCAGCATTCCCATGCTGCACAACGGCCTGGTCACCGGGGATGTGGCGGCCAGCATCTGGCACCAGCTGCGCCAAACGCATTTGGCCGACATCCAGTTTCATGTACGCCCGCGCCTGCCGCTGCCCATTGAAGAGATGGACCACAACTTGCCCATTGAACCACCAGCGCTGATCAAGGGTTATTTGCGCCTGGGTGCCAAGGTTTTGGGTGCGCCAGCTTGGGACCCGGATTTCAACACCGCCGACTTGCCGATGATGATGCGGACTGCTGATTTGCCTGCACGGTATAAAAAACACTTCACAGCAGGTGCCCAATGACAAGGGCAGCGGACCCCATGGTCACGCCAGCCATGCTCAAAAGTCCGGTCATTCACCATGATCGGGGGACTCCGCCCCGGTCACTTTTGAGGAGCCCCTTGGACTCATTGGATGATCACGAGGAAGATGAATCGCCCACAAAACGTCAGCGTTTGCGGGCGATTTTCATATCGGACCTGCACATTGGGACGCCAGGTTTTCAGGCAGATGCCTTGCTGGACTTTTTGAAACATCACCCCAGTGATGTGCTCTATCTGGTGGGCGATATTGTGGACGGTTGGCAGTTGCGCAGGCGTTGGTTTTGGCCACAAAGCCACAACGATGTGGTGCAAAAGTTGTTGCGCCGTGCCCGCAAAGGTTGTCGCGTGATTTACGTGCCGGGTAACCACGACGAATTTGCCCGGCATTTTGTCGGTCATGCGTTTGGTGGTGTCGAGGTGCTGCACGACACCACCCACACCACCGCAACAGGGATGAAGTTGTGGGTCGTCCATGGCGATCACTTTGACGGCGTGATCCAGTGTGCCAAATGGCTGGCTTATGTGGGCGACTGGTTGTACGAATTTTCGCTCCGCATGAACCGCCACTTGAACAGTCTCAGGGCCCGCATGGGCTTGGGTTATTGGTCCCTGTCGGCCTACCTCAAGCTGAAAGTCAAAAAGGCGGTCAACTTCATCAGCGATTTTGAAGTGGCGGTGGCCTCTGAGGCTAAGCGACGGGGTTATGACGGTGTGGTGTGTGGGCACATCCACCATGCCGAAATCAGGGATGTGAATGGTGTCTTGTATTGCAACGATGGTGATTGGGTGGAAAGCCGGACCGCATTGGTCGAACATGCAAATGGGCGGTTGGAAATTATCCGGTGGGGATCGCATGCGATGGCGTTGTCACAGGCCAATGCGCTGAAGGAATCGGCATGAAGCTGGCATTGGTCACGGATGCCTGGCACCCTCAGGTCAATGGCGTCGTCACCACCCTGCATGAGTTGGTTGAAGCCCTGGGGCCTTTGGGTGTGGATGTCTCGGTGATTCACCCCCATCAATTCAAGCACCGCAGCTGCCCTGGTTATGCGGGCATCGATTTGGCCGTGCGCCCCTACCGCAGTTTGGCCACCATGCTCGACGCCTTCAAGCCCGATGCGGTGCACATCGCCACCGAGGGCCCTTTGGGCTGGGCTGCCCGCAAACACTGTCGCCAGCGTGGTTGGGCTTTCACCACGGCATTTCACACGAAGTTCCCCGAAATTCTGAATGCAGCCTTGCGCGTGCCTTTGTGGATGGGCTATGGGCTTTTTCGCCGATTCCATCGGCCATCATCGGGCGTCATGGTGCCAACCCAAGGGGTCCTGAAAATGCTGGAGGGCCGAGGGTTTCAACAACTCAAGGCCTGGACGCACGGGGTCGATCTCCACTTGTTCCAGCACCATGCGCGGGCGCTGGACCTGCCTGATTTCCAAAATCTGCCTCGGCCACTGGCGCTTTATGTGGGTCGAGTGTCTTACGAGAAAAACATCGATGCATTTTTGGACCTCCAACTGGAAGGCACGCGCATCGTTTGTGGAGAAGGTCCCTTGTTGGCGCAGCTCAAGGACCGGTATCCGGATGTGGTTTGGATGGGCGTGTTGCCACGAGACAAACTGGCCCAGATCTTTGCTGCGGCGGATGTGTTTGTTTTCCCGTCCAGAAATGAAACGTTTGGCCTTGTGATGTTGGAGGCCATGGCCTGTGGCACCCCAGTGGCTGCCTATCCGGTCGATGGCCCCTTGCAGGTCCTGGGTGATGACCATGGAAAAACCTGGGGTGGTGTTTTGTCCGAAGACCTCAAGGAGGCCGTCACGGGGGCATTGGCACTGTCCAGGCAAGAGGCACGTGATCGGGCTGAGTGTTTTGCCTGGCCAAAGACCGTGCAGTTGTTCAAGTCCTATCTCGTACCCGTCCGATAGCTTCGACCTGTTGCCTTGAGATCC
>CANHUM010000148.1 GCA_947463845.1 Comamonadaceae bacterium | reverse complement strand
TTGGCCGTCCCGCTGGTCTTGTCACCCGAGCCAGCGTTTTGGCAGGCCCTGGACCAACTTCTTCTGACGCTCAAGTCGCGCTAGGCCAGGCCCGTTATCATCGAACCATGGACATCAAATTGCTCGAATTGCTGGTTTGCCCAGTGACCAAAGGACCCCTCAATTTCGACCGTGAGCGGCAGGAACTGCTTTCTCGCAGCGCTCGTTTGGCTTATCCGGTTCGCGAAGGCATACCGATCTTGCTGGAAAACGAAGCACGCACACTGAGTGACGCTGAAATCGAGAAACTGGCTGCGCTGCGACCACCGCTTTGAGGCATCGACATGCACAACAGCACTTCAGAGCCGGGATTTTCCGTGGTCATTCCGGCCCGCATGGCTTCCAGCCGTTTGCCCAACAAGCCGCTGGCCGACATTGGTGGATTGCCGATGGTGGTTCGGGTGGCACAACGCGCCCTTCAATCCCATGCCCGCCAAGTGGTGGTGGCTGCCGACGACGAACGCATTGTCCAGGCCTGTGACGAGCATGGCATCTGCGCTTTGTTGACACGCCAAGACCACCCCAGTGGCAGCGATCGTCTGGCCGAAGCCTGCCAACTGCTGGGACTTGCAGCCGATGCGGTGGTGGTCAATGTCCAAGGGGATGAACCCTTGATCTATCCGCCACTGATCGATGAAGTCGCGCGGCTGCTGGCTGAAAGGCCTGAGGCCAGCATGAGCACAGCCGCCCATGCCATCGCAACAACACGAGACTTCATGAATCCTAATGTGGTGAAACTGGTCATGAACGCGCGCCAGCTGGCGCTTTATTTCAGCCGCGCGCCCATCCCTTGGTGGCGGGATGGCCTGTTGGAGGGCTCATTCCCGAATTTGCCCAGTCCTGCGCCATTGCGACACATCGGCATTTACGCCTACCGCGCTGGCTTCCTGTCGCTGTTCCCACGCTTGGCGCCTGCACCTTTGGAAACCACCGAATCGCTGGAACAACTTCGCGCTCTTTGGCACGGCCACCAGATTGCTGTCCACGTCACAGACCATCCTCCTGGACCTGGTGTCGACACACCAGAGGATCTCGCACGGGTGAGGGAACTGCTGGCCTGAATTCCGGACAAGCCCAGCCCCCATCAACCCGCTGGAGTTCGTAAGCCAACATTGAGGATGCCGTGCTATTCTCGAAAGAACAATTTATTTGATTTTTTTGGTCTGGCCGGCCATAAAAAATCACAAACAACAAGGACCTTCCCATGAGACTGATTCTGTTGGGTGCACCCGGAGCCGGTAAAGGCACTCAAGCCACCTTCATTTGCCAAAAGTACAACATTCCCCAGATCTCGACCGGAGACATGCTCCGTGCCGCCGTCAAAGCGGGTACACCGCTGGGCCAACAGGCCAAAGCCGTCATGGAATCGGGTGGCTTGGTCAGTGACGATTTGATCATCAATCTGGTGAAAGAGCGGATAGCCCAAGCTGACTGCGCCAACGGCTTCCTGTTTGACGGCTTCCCGCGCACCATTCCCCAGGCCGACGCCATGAAGGCGGCTGGTGTCAAGCTCGATTACGTTCTCGAAATCGATGTGCCCTTTGAAGCCATCATCGAACGGATGAGTGGTCGCCGTTCTCATCCGGCATCCGGCCGCACCTACCACGTCAAGTTCAACCCACCCAAAGTGGCAGGGGTAGACGACGTGACCGGAGAGCCCTTGGTGCAAAGGGCCGACGACCAGGAAGAAACCGTCAAAAAACGTTTGGACGTGTACAGCGCCCAAACCCGCCCCTTGGTTGACTACTACGCCAACTGGGCTCAAAGAGACGGGTCTGCTGCGCCCAAATACAGAGCGATCAGCGGTACAGGAAGTGTGGAAGAAATCACTGCCCGCGCTCTTCAGGCACTTGCCGGTTAAGCCAGCTTCTCCCTACAAGCTGTTCTCGGCAGCGCCTTGTCGAAGCCCCTTTCAGGGGCTTTGTCGTTTGGGCTCAAAACATCCAAACAGCTTTGGACATCAAGGGCTGTAAGCCTGTGCATGGCACATCCGGACAAGATTTTTGGGAAACTGCTTGCACAAATCCGAAAACTGGTTAAAAATACAGTCACTGGATGAAAAAACAGTTATCCTTCCTGACCAAAGGAGCCGACATGACCGACACTGCCAAATTGACCACACGGCAACAAGAAATTCTGGAACTCATCCAGAACAGCATTGCCAACACGGGCGCACCGCCAACACGTGCAGAAATCGCCAATGCGCTGGGTTTCAAATCGGCCAATGCTGCAGAAGAACACCTCAAGGCCTTGGCCAGAAAAGGAGCTATTGAACTGGTCAGCGGAACATCGCGGGGCATTCGACTCAAAGGCAGCGCCCGCAACGCGCCCAGGTCCAGCACCGACTTGTTCAGCATGAGTCTGCCCGGACTGGGTCAGCTCTGTTTGCCCCTGATTGGCAGAGTTGCCGCTGGATCCCCCATCCTGGCTCAAGAGCATGTTGACCAGACCTACCAGCTCGAAAGCAGTTTGTTCTCCATGCAACCCGACTATTTGCTGCGTGTTCGCGGCATGTCCATGCGCGATGCAGGCATCATGGATGGTGACTTGTTGGCCGTCAAATCCACCAAAGAGGTCCGTAACGGACAAATTGTGGTGGCCAGACTGGGCGAAGAAGTCACTGTCAAACGGCTCAATAAAACCGCCAACGGCATCGTTCTTTTGCCGGAAAACCCGGACTATCCCACCATTCAGATTGACCCCGGTGAACCGTTTGAGATCGAGGGCTTGGCCGTGGGACTGATCCGAAACAGCCACATGATGTAACGAAAACCATCTTGCGTTCAGGTGGCGGGCGCTGGTGATCAGCCCTGAACGTCAAGATTTTTCAGCAATCCTGCCTATGTCCAACCTCCATGCTTTTGAAAGGTTTCACATGGGAATCGCTCTTCTGGCCATTTCAGGTCTGTTCAAAAATTTGTCAGGGTACTACGCTAACAAAACCCCAACCCCAGTCCGCCTGTCAGGACGTGCCCACCCGCATCGGGCACAACGGCCTGCACAACTCAAACCTGCTCTACCCCAAAGCACTGCTGCGAAGGCCAAAGTACCCTGCCTGCGGATACTCAGGGTCCATGAATCCGGTGATGGACCGCACACAGCTGGAAGAATGGTGATATCGGGCCGGATGTCAGACGTGTGTGCCGAGCTTGATCGCCTCCTTGACTTGGAAATGAAGCGCTTGCCCCATTGAGCCCAAGGCCCTGCAGGCAGTCACAAGTTCTGCCTGGCCTCTTGAACCCGGTCTTCGACAAGGCACAATATCGAGCATGAATATTGTGATCCTTGACGACTACCAAGACGCTGTTCGCAAACTCGATTGCGCGTCCAAGCTTGAGAATTACCCTGCCAAGGTCTACACCAACACGATCAAGGGTATCGGCCAATTGTCTGTCAGGCTCAAAGATGCCGATGTGATTGTTTTGATTCGTGAGCGCACATCCTTGAACAGGGCCCTGATCGAAAAGCTGCCTCGCCTGAAGCTGATCGCACAAACTGGACGCGTGGGCGGGCACATTGATTTGGCGGCCTGCACTGAGCGTGGCGTGGCCGTGGCCGAAGGCGTTGGTTCACCCGTTGCGCCGGCTGAGCTGACGTGGGCACTCATCATGGCGGCAGCCCGCCGCCTTCCACACTACATCAGCAACCTCAAACACGGCGCATGGCAGCAGTCTGGACTCAAGTCCAGCGCGATGCCCACCAACTTTGGTTTGGGCACTGTCCTCAAAGGCAAGACGCTGGGCATCTGGGGTTACGGAAAAATTGGCCAAATGGTGGCCAGTTATGGCCGCGCTTTTGGCATGAATGTTCAAATTTGGGGCAGTGATGAATCCCGCATCAGAGCTGTCAAGGACGGTTTAAGCGCTGCGCCCAGCCGTGAGTCATTCTTTGAAACCGCTGATTTCCTGTCATTGCATTTGCGGTTGAACGAAGTGACTGCCGGCATCGTCACAGGGGATGACTTGGGCCGAATGAAACCGACCGCCGTATTGGTCAACACCTCCCGCGCTGAACTGATCGAGCCGAATGCATTGATCAGTGCCCTCAACCGGGGACGTCCGGGCATGGCCGCCCTCGATGTCTTCGAATCAGAGCCTATCTTGCAAGGCTCTGCGCTCTTGCGACTGGAAAACTGTATTTGCACGCCTCACATTGGCTACGTAGAAAAAGACAGCTACGAGCTGTATTTCGGCACAGCTTTTGATAACGTGGTGAATTTCATCAAAGGCACGCCGACGAACATTGTCAACCCTGGTGCTCTGCAAGTTCGTCGCTGAAACCCGCTCCATAATCAGCTTTTGCCAACTTTTCATCACCCGAACTGAAATCGATCCTGGCCATTGGATGGATTGATTTGAACTGAATTTTTGCCCAATTTCCCAACCATGACTCTTGCATTCGAAAAAGTCGCCATCATTGGCGCAGGCGCCATGGGGCGCGGTATCGCCCAGATTGCAGCCCAGGCCGGCAGTCAGGTCTGGTTGTACGACACACAGCAAGAAGCCATCAGCAAAGCACGCGACGCTGTTTTCCAGCAATGGGACAAGCTGCTGGAAAAAGGCCGATTGACACCAGAAGCCGTGGCTGGCTACAAAAGCCGCCTCATGGGCGCCAACAGCTTGCAGGATTTGACCAGGTGCGAACTGGTTGTGGAAGCCATCGTCGAAAAACTCGACATCAAGAAAAACCTCTTCTCCGATCTGGAAAAAGTAC
>CANHUM010000147.1 GCA_947463845.1 Comamonadaceae bacterium | reverse complement strand
GCCCGCCAGTGGCAGTGGACCATCAGCCTGTGGAAAAACATGGGGCTGAACGCCGAGCAGGCTGCAGCCCAGGCGCCTGACGACAACGCCCGGGTGATGGCCCGCATCATGGGCCTGTACCAGGAGAGGCTGTCGGCCTACCAAAGTGTGGACTTTGACGACCTGATCGGCATGCCCCTGAAGCTGCTGGCCGAATACCCCGAGGTGCGCGAGCGCTGGCAGGCCAAGATGGGCCATGTGCTGGTGGACGAATACCAGGACACCAACGCCACGCAATACGAGGTGCTGAAGCACTTGGTGGGCGAGCGGGCGCGCTTCACGGCGGTGGGCGACGACGACCAGTCGATTTATGGCTGGCGGGGCGCGACGCTGGACAACCTCAAGCGTCTGCCTTTGGATTTCCCGAACCTGAAGGTCATCAAGCTGGAGCAAAACTACCGCTCCACCAGCGCCATCTTGCGCGCCGCCAACCACGTGATCCAGCCCAACCCCAAGCTGTTCCCAAAGACGCTGTTTTCAGAGCTGGGTGAGGGTGAGCCGGTGCGCGTGATCGATGCGGTGAACGAAGACCATGAGGCGGATCGGGCGATTGCGCGCATCCAGTCGATCCGGGGCGGACACTCGCTCGAGTCCAAACACCGCGAGTTCAAAGACTTTGCCATCCTGTACCGTGCCAACCACATGGCGCGGCCCTTCGAACAGGCGCTGCGCCGCGCCAACATCCCCTACAAAGTGTCGGGCGGTCAGAGCTTTTTTGACAAGGCCGAAATCAAGGACCTGTGCGCCTGGTTTCGTTTGTGGATCAACAACGACGACGACCCGGCATTTTTGCGCGCCATCACCAGCCCCAAACGCGGCATTGGCCACCAGACGCTGGGCCAGCTGGGCACCTTTGCCACGCGATACAAACTGAGCCTTTTCGAGGCCTTGTTTGCGGGCAGCCTGCCCAGCGCGGTCAATGCCCGCGCGGTAGCGGGGCTGCACGAGTTTGGTCGCTACATCAACGACCTCGAATTCCGCGCCCGGCAAACGCAGGGCAAAGAGGCGGCCTTGGCCTTCTTGCTGGAATGGCTCCGGGAAATTGGCTACGAATCGCACCTGTATGACGGGGAGGACAACGAGAAAGTGGCCTCGGCGCGCTGGACCAACGTGCTGGAGTTTTGTGACTGGATGGCCGGGCGCTGTGGCGGCGAGGTTGAGGACGCCACGGGGACCGATGCCACCGAAACCAAAAACCTGCTGGAGGTGGCACAGACCATCTCGCTGATTTCCACCCTGAGCGAACGCGAAAAAGACCAGAACGTGGTGACCCTGTCCACCCTGCACGCCTCCAAAGGTTTGGAGTGGCCGCATGTGATGCTGGCGGGCGTCAACGAAGGGCTGCTGCCCTTCAAGCTGGGTGACGACGACACCACCGCAGGGGCCAGCCAGGAGGGCCTCTTGCTGCGCCTGCAGGAAGAGCGCCGCCTGATGTACGTGGGCATCACCCGCGCACAGCGCAGCCTGGCCGTGAGCTGGACCCAACGCCGCAAGAAGGGCCGCGAAACCGTGGCCGCCCTGCCCAGCCGCTTCATTGCAGAAATGCGTCTGGACGAGAACACCATCAAAGAAGACCCGCGCGAAAAACTCAGGGCGCTGCGGGCCGAATTTGCACAACGCGCCGCCTTGGCTTCAGCAGAGACCAAACCATGACCGAACGATTGAACCCTCTTGCACGCCGCGCTGCCACCGTGTTGGTACTGGCGCTGGCGCTGGCCGGCTGCAACATGCCCCTGCATCGACCGGACTGTCCACCCGGTCAGACACTGGGGGCAGAACGACTCCACGGAAGCTGGACCCTGGCATTGACCGGAACAACCACGCCATGGGCCTTGAGCCTGGGGCCACACCCCGAACATGTGGGCAGTTTGCGTGGCGAGTTGCGCCAAGGCACCCAGCGCTACCCGGTGGTGGCCGACCTGGAGGGACGCGATTTCACGATGGAGGAGTCCCACGATGGTCAACGCATTGCCGCCACATGGCTGGGTACAGCGGTGCCGGGTCATTGCGGTCGCTTGATACAGGGCGAACGCATTGACAAAGATCAAGCCAGACAAGGCTTCTCCATGCAGCACAACCCGTGAATGTGTGAGTTGGCGTCGTACTGCGTGCAGATGCATCAAAATCAGATGCTTTTCCCGCAAAATACCGACGAGATCACCTTCTGCGCTGCCCCATGTCGACCGCACCCTACCGTTTGCCCAAGTCCAGGCCTCAGCTGACGGGTTTGGCATGGGTGCTCCTTTTGCATGGTCTGCTGTTTTGGGCCTTGCATGCGGGCTTGGGTCGCACCGTTGCAGAAAAACTGCCCCCTGTGGTGCAAGCGCTTTTGCTCAGCGACACGCGACCCGCCACGCCGGCGCCTGCGGCAGCACCTCCTCCAACAACGCCCCCACCGCCGCCTGCACTACCCGCCCCCAAAACAACGCCAACCCCGGCGCCCACGGTGGTACCAACGCCTGCGATGGACTTGCCAGTGGCCGCCACAAGCACGCCTACTTTGGGTGTGACTACCGCGCCCCCCTCAACCCCTTCAGCACCGCCTGCTACCGTTCCTTTGGTGGCCTCAGCGCCGGCCCCGGTGGCGGCAGCACCCAGCCGCTCACCCGCCCCAGCGCGTACAGCTGCGGGCGTGAACATCAACCAATGTGAAAAGCCCGAATACCCCAGTGCGTCCAGACGTCTGGAAGAAGAGGGGACGGTCGCTTTGCGCTTTTTGGTGGGCGTAGATGGCAAGGTGATTCAGTCAGAAGTCGAGAAAAGTTCCGGCTTCAAACGGCTCGATGAAGCCGCCCGGGCAGGCTTGTCCAAATGCCAATTCCGCCCCGCCCTGGTCGACGGCAAACCCGAGCAGGCCTGGGCCAGTATCAAATACACCTGGCGTCTCGAATGAGCCCACTTTGAGGCGCCGCCCCTACACTTGCTACTCTCACCTCATGTCAATGCCACAAGGATTCCCCCGCATGCTCACCACTTTCAGGACCACTTTGGCCAGCCTGCTTCTTGGCCTGGGCGTGCTGATGGCCCATGCTGCTTGGGCTTCTGCCCCCAGCAGCGTTTCTGCCGCACCCAGTCAAGGCACGGAGAACCCCTACGGCCTGAGCGCCTTGTGGGCACAAGGCGACGCTGTCGCCAAAATCACGCTGCTCATCCTGGTGGTCATGAGCATGGGCAGCTGGTATGTGATCGTCACCAAATTCATTGAGCAGTCCAGACTGCTCAAACTAGCGGTGTCCACGCAGACCAGCCTAAGGCAAGCCAACTCCGTTCGGCAGGCTGCCGATGCACTCGACCCCGCCAGCCCGTTTCGCTTCATTGCAGAAAAAGGTCTGGAAGCCATCGCCCAACACAGGAACTTGCCAGACAACGTGGACTTCAATGCGTGGGTGGTCATGGGCCTTCAGCGGGCCATGACCACCGTGCAAAGCAGACTGCAAGACAAGCTGGCGGTTTTGGCCACAGTGGGCTCTACTGCGCCCTTTGTCGGCTTGTTTGGCACGGTATGGGGCATCTACCACGCGTTGGTCAAGATCGGCATGTCGGGCCAGGCCAGCATCGACAAAGTGGCAGGTCCAGTGGGCGAAGCGCTCATCATGACCGCCATCGGTTTGGCCGTGGCCGTGCCTGCGGTGCTGGGCTACAACTGGCTGGTGCGACGCAACAAATCGGTGATGGAAGAGGTCAACGCCTTTGGCGCAGATGTCCACGCTGCCTTGCTGGCCTCGGTCAAACGCTGATGGCCATGCCGCTCGGCCCCAGTGTGGGCACTGGCCCTGACGATGAGGTGATGGGCACCATCAACACCACGCCCTTGGTCGACGTGATGCTGGTCCTGCTCATCATTTTTCTGATCACCATCCCCGTGGTCACGACCTCCATCCAGGTTGATTTGCCCAAAGAGCGCCATGAAGTGCGCCAGGCGCGGCCAGAAACCGTCATCCTTTCAGTCAACAAGGCGGGGCAGGTCTTTATCTACGACACCCCCATCCAGAGTCAGGTGGATTTGCAAGAGCGGCTGAAAAAAATCGCCGCCATGAAGCCTCAGCCTGACGTCCAGATCCGGGGCGATGCGCAAAGCGCCTTTGAATCGGTCGGACGGGTCATGCATGCCTTGCAGCAAGCGGGCATTGCCCAAGTGGGCTTTGTCACCGACCCAGCCCCCTGAACCCGAAGGACTCTCATGGCCATTCATCTGGGCACCGACAGCAGCGCCGAAGACGAGTTGATGATGGACATCAACACCACGCCTTTGATTGACGTGATGCTGGTCTTGATCATCATGCTGATCATCACCATCCCGGCGCAACTGCATGCCGTCAATCTGGACATGCCCACGGGTTCCCCCTCTGCCCCGAAAGAGCCAGTGGTGGTCCGCATCGACATCAATGCGCAATCACAGTGGCGCTGGAACGGCCAAACCATCGACAACCGCGACGATTTGCAAATGCAGCTGACGCAAGCGGCCGCCATGCAGCCCCAACCCGAGTTGCACATCCGCTCTCATGGGCAGGCCAGGTACGAGGCCACGGTCACCGTGCTGACCGCTGCGCAACGCGCCGGCTTGACCAAAGTCGGCATCGTGGGCAGCGAGCAATTTGCCAACTGATTTTTGAGACAAAAAAAGCCGCTCCTAGAGCGGCTTTGGGTTTGGCGCAGACCTGAATCAGTCGGCGTATTTGCCAGCAGCGTCCACAGCGGCCTTGATCTTGATCATTTC
>CANHUM010000146.1 GCA_947463845.1 Comamonadaceae bacterium | reverse complement strand
GTAATCCATGCAAATGGCGGGCAACAGCGACACGATGCTGCCATAACTCAGCCCGAACCAGAGTGCAAACACCAACAACAGGCCTTGCCCACCGGCTGCACCCCACAACACATAAGACGCGCCCATGGACAGTTGCATCAGCACCAGCGTCTGCGCGCGGCCCAGCCGGTCGGCCACCACCCCAATGGCAAAGCGACCCACCAAACTGCCCACGCCAATCAAGCCCACCAGCCCCACGGCAAAGGCTTCGGCCAGACCCAAATCACGCGCTGAAGCCGACACATGGGCAAATGGAATGAACATCACGGGCGAAGCCAGTACCGTGGCTAGGTAAAACCAACGAAACGAGGGGCTGCGCAAGGTCTCGCGCAAGGTCAGGCCGGAGGCCGAACCGCCTGCACCGCTGCTGGCTGGCCCTGAAGGCGGTGCACGCCGCAGCAAACCCGCCGCCAACAAGCCCAGCACCAAAACGCCCAGGGCCAGCAACTGCATGGCTTCGCGCCAGGGCATGGGCCCGATCGCCATGGCCAACAGCACCGGCACCAGCAAAGTGCCCGCGCCCACGCCCGAGCTGGCAATGCCGCCGGCCAGACCCCGGCGGGTGGTGAACCAGGGTTGTACGCTGGCAATGGAGGGCGTGTAAACCAGCGCAATGCCCAGGCCCACCAGCAAACCGTAGCTGAGGTACACCGCCAGCAAGGACGACGCCCAACTGGTGGCCAGCAGACCCAGGGCAATGAGCACCATGCCGGCCGAGCACACGATGCGCGGGCCAAAGCGGTCGGCCAGCATGCCGCCGCCCGCGCCCAGCACAAAGTAGACAAAGCCCGACAGGCCAAAGATCCAGGACACATCGGCCCGCTGCGCCGAAAACTCGGCTGCAAACGATTCAAAAAATGCCGCGAACGAATACGACACCCCAAAGATCACAGCCAGGCACACAAAGGTGGCCCAAACCACCACCCAGGCATAGGGGGTTTCTTTCATGCAGTCTCCGGTGTTTTGGTGATTTTGGCCCATTGTGCCTCGACCCTGTCCGGTCCTGTCGAGACCCATGGATGCCGTCGCTGCCCTGTGTCACACTGGCAGCCATGGACCCTTCACTCGAACAAGCCCGCCAGGCATTCATGGACGGCGTTGAACAGTTTGAACGCCAGCAATTCGAAGCGGCGGCCGCGCTTTTTGAACAGGCTTTGCGGCTGGCCCCGGGCCGCCCGTCGGTGCTGATGAACCTGGGTGCAAGCTGCGTGCAGCTGGGGCGTTTTGAACAGGCCGATGCCTGCTTGCAACAAGCCCTGGCCGCCGATGACTCTCAAACCGATGCCTGGGTGGCCTGGGGTGTGACGCAGATGGCCTTGGGCCAATGGGCGCAAGCCTTGCAAAGCCATGAGCGTGCACGCGCCTTGGGCGCAGACGGCGCCGATTTTTGTTTGCGCTGGGGTCAATGCCTGGCACATGCTGGGCGGTTGTCCGAAGCGGTTCAGGCCTTTGACCAAGCCTTGACGCACGCCCCGAATCTGGCCGAGGCCTGGAGTCAGCGTGCCCATGCCCAGCGCGACATGGGCCAAATGGACCAAGCCATTGCGGGCTACCAACGTGCCCTGGCATTGGGGGCCGACCCCGAACTGCACCGGTATTACCTCGCCGCCATCAGCCCGGACCAGCCCTTGGTGAACGCACCTGTGGCCTATGTGCAGAGACTGTTTGACCAGTACGCCGATGACTTCGAGTCGCACCTGGTGGACCAGCTGGGCTACCAAGGCCACAGCGTGTTGTTGCAGCACCTGCCGGTTGACCCGGCTGCGCGTTTTGAGTGGGTGTGGGATCTGGGCTGCGGGACGGGTTTGTGTGGCAGTCTGATTCGCCCTCGCGCGGACCATTTGGTGGGGGTGGACCTGTCTTCGGCCATGGTGGCCAAGTCCCGCAGCTTGGGGGTCTACGACAGCCTGCATGCCCAGGAGCTGGTGGATTTTTTGAAGCAAGCCACCGAAAAGGCGGATTTGGTTCTGGCGGCCGACGTGTTCATCTATGTGGGCCAGCTCGAGGCGGTGTTTGAGGCCCTGAGCCCGCGTGTTCGGACCGGTGCCTGGCTGGCGTTCACCGTTGAAGAGGCGGACCCCGGTTTGGAGGTGCAGCTGCACAGCTCTTTGCGTTATGCGCACGCCTTGACTTATTTGCAAAAGCTGGCCACCAGGCACGGCTGGCAATGGGCCAAGGTGCACCACGCGCCCTTGCGGCTGGACCAGGCCCAGCCCCTCATGGGTGCCTATGTCTATTTGCAAAAGACCTGACGGCGCACATGCACATCGCGCACGCCTTGATCGGGGTCTGACCATAATGGCCGGAATCAGAGTCTTCGTCACGGAACAAGGGGACAGCCCATGAACGCTCTAGAACGCGACCAACTGCAGCAATTTCTGGCCACACTGCGTCAGCAGCGTGCCGAGGCCAAAGACCCGGTGGCCGACGCGCTGATCCGCGATGCTTTGTCGTCACAAGCCGATGCCACTTACTTGCTGGTGCAACGCGCCATGGCCTTGACCCTGGCGCTGGAGGCCACGCAAAAACGCCTTCAGCAACTGCAAGCCGCATCTGCCGAGGCAGAGCAAAAGCTGCGCGAACTGCGCCCATCCGATGCCCCCAACGCGGGGGCCAGTGCGTCACCCCGCACGTCACCCCACGCTGCGCAAGCACCCGCGCCGATGGGCGCTGCAAGCACGCCGCAACCCAGTCTCTGGATGCGGGGCCTGGTGGGCCAAGTGGGCAGCACCGCGCTTGGCGTTGCAACGGGTGTGGTGGCGGGCGGTGCGCTGTTGCAAGGCCTTCAGGCCCTGTGGGGTGACGATGCCGCATCGCCTGTCACAGTTTTGGGCAGCACCTCTGTGGACAGCTTGCCCACCCCATCCAGCGATGGTGACTCCGCGCTCTGGGACTTGGGCGAAGACTGGGTCTGAAGCCCGCTACAGCATGGCCGTCCCGGCGGCTGCAGGACAAATCGGGGAGAATCGGCGCTGTTTTGTTTTTGTCCCCAAGCCCACACCATGACCGAAGCCCCCCACACCGATACGCCTGCCAGCACCCGACCTGCCTTGCCTGACCGTCTGAGCATCGATGCGCGCAGCCCTTTTTGCAACCGCGCTGTTTTAGAGCACGACATCGGCATCCGCTTCAACGGCAAGGACCGCACCGACGTCGAGGAATACTGCGTCAGCGAAGGCTGGGTGCGTGTGCCTGCAGGCAAAACACTGGACCGCAAAGGCCAGCCCTTGTTGATCAAGCTCAAGGGTCAAGTCGAAGCGTTTTACCGCTGAGTCTGCGCATGAACGCCCCGGCACGCCAACTCCCGCTCGAAGGCCTGCGCGTCGTCGAGTTCACCCACATGGTCATGGGCCCCACTTGCGGCATGGTGCTGGCCGACATGGGCGCCGAGGTCATCAAGGTCGAGCCCATTGAGGGCGACCGCACGCGTCACTTGTTGGGGTCCGGTGCGGGGTTCTTCCCCATGTTCAACCGCAACAAAAAGAGCATCAAGATCAACCTGCAAAGCCCAGAGGGTGCCGAAGTGGCGCGCCGCCTGTGCGCCACGGCCGATGTGGTGGCCGAAAACTTCAAGCCCGGCTCCATGGCCAAGTACGGCCTGGACTACGCCAGCCTGTCGGCCACCAATCCCAAGCTCGTTTACGCCAGCCTCAAGGGTTTCTTGCCCGGGCCGTATGACCACCGCACAGCATTGGATGAAGTGGTGCAGATGATGGGGGGCCTCGCCTACATGACAGGCCGCCCCGGCGATCCGCTGCGTGCAGGCACCAGCGTCAACGACATCATGGGCGGCATGTTCGGCGCCATCGGTGTCCTGGGTGCGCTCATTCAACGCGGCATCACCGGACGTGGCCAGGAGATCCAGTCGGCGCTGTTCGAGAACAACGTGTTCCTGGTCGGGCAGCACATGCTGCAGTACGCCATCACCGGCAAAGCGGCCGAGCCCATGCCCAACCGCATTTCGGCCTGGGCCGTGTACGACGTGTTCACCGTCAAGAACGATGAGCAGATTTTTTTGGCCGCCGTGAGCGACGCGCAATGGGCCACCTTTTGTGAGGTGCTGGACTTTGCGGATCTGAAAGCCGACCCGCGTTACTTTGACAACAACGCCCGCGTGTCCTTGCGTGCCGAATTGATCCCGGAATTGCGTCGCCGCCTGCAATCCTTCACGGCCGCTGATTTGTCCGACATTTTCGAAAAAGCCGGGCTGCCCTTTGCGCCCATCGTCAAACCCGAGCAGCTGTTTGACGATCCGCATTTGCAAGCCACCGGCGGCTTGGCGGATGTGCGCCTGACCGACGGCGACAAAGCCGGGCAAAGTGCGCCTGCGGCCTTGCTGCCTTTCACCATGGACGGTCAGCGCCTGGGTGTTCGGCTGGAGCCGCCTTTTCAAGGTGAAAACACCGACGCCTTGCTGGCCGAGATGGGCTGGAGCGCTGAGGGCATCGAGCGCTTGCGCGCCAACAAAGCGGTGGCCTGAACAGCGCGTGCCCTGACCGCTTGACATTTGACGGTCAGCAGATGACCATCAGGGCCCATGTCCATCCAGGTTTTGATTTTCGGCATCCACCTCGCGCGCAGCACGCGGGGCAAGCCTTGCGCGCCGCCGCAGGGTTTCTAAACACCCCCAGTTTCGTTTGACCGATTTCAATTCGGGCCGCGCTCATCCTGCAGCGCGGCCCTGCTTTTCACTGGAGATTTTTCATGGCCGATTTGTTTGACAACCCCATGGGTTTGTGT
>CANHUM010000145.1 GCA_947463845.1 Comamonadaceae bacterium | reverse complement strand
GGGGTCTCCAAAAAATCACATTCGGTTTGAAACAGGGAACGCCCGCGTCCTTCGCAGGCGAAGCCGCCATTGTATGCGGCGCTATGATCCCATCCGAAAGCCCCCGCAGAACCAGGTCCGGTGCAGGACATGAGCCCGCGCCCACGCCGATCCCGAGACACCACATGCGCCACTTTGCCCACCGATCACCTACCCGCAGAGGCCCACCTTGAACGTGCGTTTTTGGGCCATGCTGGCTTTGCTGGGCAGCTTGATCTCACTGGCAGTGGGCACCTCGTTTGCCAAAAGTCTGTTTCCGGCTTTGGGGGCTGAAGGCACCACCGCTTACCGCATCGTCTTTGCCACTCTGATCCTCATGGCCGTTTTCAGGCCCTGGCGCAGAACATGGGCCTGGGCCGACGCCCTGCCTCTGGGGCTGTACGGGGTCACGCTGGGGATGATGAACCTGCTGTTTTACAGCGCGATCAAGACCATTCCTTTTGGCGTGGCCATCGCGATCGAATTCACCGGACCTTTGGCTGTGGCCGTCTGGACCTCCAAAAAACCCAGCGACTGGGTGTGGGTGTCGCTGGCGATAGCCGGGCTGGCTTTGCTGCTGCCTTGGTCCGGTGGTGATGGCGCCTCGGCCCTCGATCCGATGGGCATGCTTTTCGCCTTCCTGGCGGGCATTTGCTGGGCGCTTTACATCGTTTTCGGGCAACGTGTAGCCCTGCGCTACGGCAGCATGGCCACGCCCATGGGCATGTTGGCGGCCGCCATTGTGGTCGCGCCCATTGGCCTTTTCCATGCGGGCAGCGCCTTGTTGGACCCGCAATGGCTGGTGGCTGGACTGGCCGTGGCCTTGTTGTCCAGCGCGATTCCTTATGCGCTGGAAATGTTTTCGCTCAACCATTTGCCCAAAAACACCTTCAGCATCCTGCTCAGTCTGGAGCCTGCAGTGGGCGCATTGGCGGGCTGGTTGGTGCTGGCTGAGCACCTGACCCTGACCCAAGGCCTGGCCATTGCGCTGGTGATGGCGGCCTCGATGGGCACGGCCTGGTCGGCCGGAAAGAACAAACCCTGAGACAAACCGGGCGATCCTGCCGAACCCTCTAGGCTCACCTGGCTGGCGTCGGACCGGAGGTCGTCCCCTGCGAGCTGGCCGGCACTGCTGCGGGTGCTGCAGGTGCTGCAGGTACTGCGGAGCCTCCTGCCGCAGGTGCGACCGTGGACGCTTCAACAGGTGCAGGCTGATTGCTGCCCGTGAGCTTGTCCACCTGCTTGAGCAGCCAATTGCGGTTTTCAAGTCGCTGCTTTTCCTTGAGGGCTTTTTCTTCAGCGATTTGAGCCCGCAAGGCCTCAATCTTCTCCTGCACAGCCCGCTGCTCGGCCAATTTGGCCTCTTGTGCCTCGCGTTCCAGCCGCAAGCGCTCGTCCTCTATCGCCTTAATCCTTGCCGCTTCCTGGGCCGCGAGCTTGGCCACACGGTCTTGCTCGGCCTTGATGCGTGCCGTCCTGACAGCTGCAATTTCACGCACACCCGTGGTCCAGGGCAGCCCCTCCAACTGGCGCTGGATGGCCATCTCCAGTGAAATCACCTCGGACTTGCCTCGAATTGGAGCACTGAAGACTCCTTCACAACGGGTTTGGATGCCGCCCGCCAACGAACAAGCATGGCCCGCCGGATTTTGATTTCCCCAGGCCTTGGGGACCGCCAAAAATGCATCGCATTGTGCAAACACCCTCTGAATCCGGGCATCTTCCGCGCTACGCTGGGGGTCCGTGAAATCAAACCACTCCGGACGGACCTTTTCGTGTGCCAAGGCGATGCGCAGGCATTCACCGTTGGCGGGCGCAAGTTGGGCCAGCATGCCCATCCAAAAGGCTTTTGTCAGGGTGTTGTCTTTGACCACCCTGAACCGCGTCTCGCCCTGCGTCGGACAAGCATTGGTCAGCTGATCACCGTCCCGCTTGAACTGCCCACGCCATCGAACCGTGACAGACTCCTCATCGCCAGGGGTGATCGCGATTCGGGTGTCGAAGAAGGGCGCACGAACCACGCGCCCAAAAGGAGGCTGTCCGGGAACGATGATTTCAAGATGGCACACCTGCTCGGCGTTGAGTACACGGGCAGAAATTGGCACCACCTGGGTCTGGCCGGACTGCAGCACGTACTGACCCGCCCACACGCCAGGTGCAGCCATCAGACACAGGATCGGCCCGAACCACCAACGACTAGCTCCCATTGCGCACCCATTCCGATGAAAAATATTCACTTAGAAGTATCGGCAGCAAAAAGCCTGACTTGATAGCGGCCTAGCGCCCAACAAAAATCGGCTTGCGGCGTTGGGCAAATGCCGCCCGTCCCTCTGCAAAGTCCGCGCTCTGGCTGGTCATGTTTTCGCGCTCGCGCAAACGACCCCAATCGGCCTGACCGGCCTCAATCTCCAAAAGCGATTGTTTGGTTTCCTGCACCGCCAGCGGGGCCAGCGCCAGCACATCATCGACCAAGGTCTGCTGGGTGAGCGCCCAATCTTCGCTGCCCACCAGCGCCTCGAACAGACCCATGGCCTCCAGCTGCTCAGCCGTGAAGGGTCTGGCCGTCAAAAAAGCCCTTTTGGCCCCGGCCAGACCGAACCGGCTCACATACCGCTGCAAGCCCGAGGGGTAGTAATGCAAGCCCAGCGCCGTGGCAGGCATGCGCCACTCGATGCCCTGCAGGCCAATGCGCAGGTCGCAGGCCAACACCAGGTCGGTGGCTCCTCCATAAACGCTGCCATTCAGAGCGCAAAGGGTCACGGGTCTAAGCTTGGCCAATGTGTCCGGAATTTCTTCGAAAAAAGTCGATCCATGGCCGGGTTCATCAAAGCCGCCGATGTCATAGCCCGCACAAAAAACCGGCTTGGGCTGCCCGCTGGTGTTGGCGGTCAGCACCAACACGCGTACCGCAGCATCGCGGTTCACTGTTTCAAAGTGCGCGAGCAAGGCCTTGAGGTCTGCGTTTTCCAGCCGATTGCGCTGGGCCGGGCGGTTCAGGGTGATGGTGGCCACACCGCCTTCGATGTGCAAAATGGGCGCGGTACCAGCGGCAAGTGAGGGGGACATGTTGGCCATCCAAAACAAAAAGGGCGCCCGAGAAGGCACCCTGATTGTAGAAAGCTGGCCCGTGCAGGCTCAGCCCATGCGGCGAAGGCTCAGGCCTTGGCTTTGGTCTTGCCGATGGCAGCCTTGACCGAAGCTTCGGCTTGGGCAGTAGCGGCCTTCATGCTGGCTTCGGCGCTGTCAGCGGCTTGCTTGGCCACTTTTTTCAGGGTCTCTGCAGCGCTTTGGCTGGCTTCGAAAGCGGTCTTGATCACGGCCACGGCAGCGTCAGAGCCAGCGGGGGCGTTCTTCAGGCTGTTTTCGACCAGGCTTTTAACGGCTTGCTCGGACTCGGCCATTTTGCTTTCGACTGCCTTGGTGAATTCGGCGCCAGTGCTGTTGGCGATGTCAGCCAGGTGGCGGCCATAAGACACCGACTTTTCGAAAGCAGGCTGGACCATGGCGGCTTGCACAGACATCAGGTCTTGAGGCGACTTGGCACCCATCAGGGCCTGCATGTTGGAGAAAGACTCGCCCACAGCGGCTTTACCAGCGGCCATGTTCAGTTCCACCAAGCGCTCGAAACCAGCGAAAGCGCTTTGCGACAGGCCGGCAGCGACTTTCAGGTTGGCTTGTTGGCTGGCGGTGAATTGTTCAGCGTTGAAGTTCATGGGGTGTTCCTTGAGAGGTTTTGTTGCAATGCAGCAATTTGAACAGCTTCAACCGCCAGCGACAAGGGAAAACCCGCACTTTAGAGTCCGCACTCCAATCCCGTGTTTGTGTGCAGGAACAGACTGAACTTCCCGACCAACACCTGTGGCGTACGCGGCACAAGGCCTTTGGCCTTGCAGCCCACCCAAATCACTACACTCGGCACGACCGCCATTTCGGCCCCTACCTCCGTTTGATATGGAATTGATCAGTCTGTTGTTGATTTCGGCCATGGGCATCCACTGGCTCAACCTGCAAGGCCAACGCAAGCGCACCGCCTTGTTGGCAGCGCAGCTGCGCCCCTACCAGATCGAAAAACTCATGTCGCAACTCACCACCGCTTACATGCGGGCTTTGGACGAGTCCGACGCTGAGCGACAACTGCAAATCCTCCAACTGCAGGAACAGGCCGAACAACAACTGGCCGCAGATTTTCAGCACTTGGCCCGCGGATTTGCGCAATTGCCTGCGCCCGAGACACGCGGCTTCAAGCTGGCCCTGCCTTTCATTGACCAGCTGTCGCCCAATTTCACGTTTGACATGCGGCGCCTGATGGAAGTGCACGCCCAAGGCATCGGACGCGCCGTGGACAGCCATCAGGGCTTGTCGCCCAAACAGCGGTCCTTCCGCATGATGGGCGAGATGTTTTTGATGCAGCACAGCTGCCACTGGTTCTGCCGCTCCAAAACCATCGCCACGGCCCGCATGCTGGCCCAGCACCAGACCCGCTACGAGCAAGCGCTCGACGCGGTCAGCCCCGAAACACGCCAGGCTTACTTGGCCGTGGTGCAGGGCTGAAGCGCACGCACCCTCAACGATCCAGCGCCTGCATCGCCGCCTGCGCGATGCTGTCCGCGTCCACCGCAAAGAAGCGGCGCAACGCAGCGCGGGTGTCGCTGCGGCCAAAGCCGTCGGTGCCCAGCGTGCTGTAGCGACGGCCTTCGGGCACGAAGGCGCGCACGCTCTCGGGCACGGCGCGCACATAGTCGGTGGCGGCAATCACCGGGCC
>CANHUM010000144.1 GCA_947463845.1 Comamonadaceae bacterium | reverse complement strand
CGCAGATGGTGGCGGTGGCCACGCCGTGCTGGCCTGCGCCGGTCTCGGCAATGATGCGCGGCTTGCCCATGCGCTTGGCGAGCATGGCCTGGCCGATGGTGTTGTTGATCTTGTGGGCACCCGTGTGGTTCAGGTCCTCGCGCTTGAGGAAGATCTGCGCGCCGCCCATCTCGCGGCTCATCCGTGCTGCGTGGTAGACGGGCGATGGGCGGCCCACAAAGTGCGCCAGTTCGGACTTGAATTCGGCGATGAAGGCCGGGTCGTGCTGGTACTGGGCGTAAGCGGCCTTGAGTTCGTTGATGGCGTGGGTCAGGGTTTCGCTGACGAAGCTGCCGCCATACACGCCGAAATGGCCTTTGACGTCGGGTTGTTGGTAATCAAACATGGTGCTCAATCGGTTGGGCTCGTTCGGTGATGGCAGCTTGTCGTGGGCTGCCCAGGTAGCTCGAACGGGTCTGGGGCTGGATTCAGTGGGAAGTGGCGTTGTCTGCGGTGCGCACCGCTTCAACAAACTGCCGCATTTTGTCGGCATCTTTCAGGCCCTTGCCTGCTTCGATGCCCGAGCTCACGTCAACGGCCAGAGACAGGCCATGCGTGCGCAGCGCCCGCATGCCATCGCCCACGTTTGCAGGTGTGAGTCCACCAGACAAAACGAGGTGAGCATTGACGTTTGGTGGCAGGAGTGACCAATTGAATGTTTTGCCGCCGCCGCCGTATCCGTCGACATGGGCGTCGAGCAAGAGGGCTTGGGCTGATCGGTGAGTGTGCGCAAATTCTAGCAAGTCGAAGTCGGCCGCCTCGGACAGGGGGATTCGGGCGGCTTTGAGGTGCGCACGCCCCGTCCTTTGCGACATGGCCGCGCAAAAGTCGGCCGGTTCATCGCCGTGGAACTGCAGCAAGGCACCTGGCACTGCCGCGCAAGCGGCCTGGATGCGCTCGGGTGAGTCGTTCACAAACAGCAGCACGGGTGTCACGAAGGACGGCAGCAGGCGGGCCAGCTCGGCCGCGCGGTCTACGCTCACGTGGCGCGGGCTGGGCGGGTAGAGCACAAAACCGATGGCGTCGGCACCTAAGGCGCAGGCCGCCAGCACGTCCGCTTCGCGGGTAAAGCCACACATTTTGATGCGGGTGCGTTGCTGTGTGTTCATGGCAACCAATCCAAGGCAGGGGTGGTGTCGGGCAGTCCCCACTCGGGGCTGTAAACAGGGCCTGCAAAGTACAGACCGTCGGGTGAAAACGTGGGCGCTGCCGCATCGCGGCTGCGGGCCTGCAGCACCTCGCACATCCAGTCGGGGGGCTGGTTGCCTTGGCCAATCGTGACCAGGCAGCCCATGATGTTGCGGATCATGTGGTGCAAAAAGGCGTTGCCCTCAAATTCGAAACGCCAATAGGCGCCGTGCCGATTGATGCGGATGTGACGCAGTGTTTTGACCGGCGACAGGGCCTGACAGCTGCTGGCCCGAAACGATGAAAAGTCGTGTTCGCCCAGCAGGTGTTGGCTGGCTTCGCGCATGGGTGCTTCGGCCAGCGGGCGGTACACCCAGCCGACCCGACCGGCCTCCAGGCTGGGGCGCACGATCGAGTCGAGCACGACATAGATGTAGCGCCTGCCTGTCGCGCTGGCACGGCAGTGGAAGCTGTCGGGGACGACATGAGCCCATTGCACGGCGATGTCAGGGGGCAGATACCGGTTGGTGCCGCGCACCCAGGAGTGGGTGTCGCGCGCCAGATCGGTGTCAAAGTGCACCACCTGGTTGAGGCCGTGCACACCGGCATCGGTGCGCCCAGCGCACAAGGTGCTGACGCGAGGCACGTCGCCAAATTGGGCCAGGGCCTTTTCGAGTTTGTCCTGGATGGTCAGGCCCGTGGATTGGCTCTGCCAGCCCTGGTAGGCCGTGCCGCTGTAGCTGATGCCCAGTGCGAGTCTCACGACCGCAGCCCGTCTTGTGCGAAAGCGTGGGGGTTTCGCATCGAAGTGGTCAGGCAAACAGGCACTGGCGGCGGCTGTGCATCAAGCGTCCAGCAAGATGCGCAGCATGCGGCGCAGCGGCTCGGCCGCGCCCCACAGCAGTTGGTCACCGATGGTGAACGCGCCCACGTACTCGGGGCCCATGGCCAGCTTGCGCACGCGGCCCACGGGAATGGTCATGGTGCCGGTCACGGCCACGGGGGTCAGGTCCTGAATGGTGGCTTCGCGGGTGTTGGGCACCAGTTTGACCCACTCGTTGTCGGCGGCGATCATGGCTTCGAGGTCGGCCACGGGCACGTCTTTCTTCAGTTTGAAGGTCAGGGCCTGGCTGTGGCAGCGCATGGCACCCACGCGCACGCAGAAACCATCCACCGGAATGGCCGCAGAGCCAAAGCCTTCGCCCATGCCCAGGATCTTGTTGGTTTCGGCCATGCCTTTCCATTCTTCTTTGGACATGCCGTTGCCCAAATCTTTGTCGATCCAGGGGATCAGCGAGCCGCCCAGTGGGACGCCAAAGTTGGCGGTCTCTGCAGCGGTCAGGGCACGCTGCTTGGCAATCACCTTGCGATCGATTTCGAGAATCGCGCTCTTGGGGTCGTCCAGCAGGGCTTTGACTTCGGCGTTCAGGGTGCCGTATTGGGTCAGCAGCTCGCGCATGTGCTGCGCGCCACCACCCGATGCCGCCTGGTAGGTCTGGGTGCTCATCCATTCGACCAAACCGGCTTTGTACAGAACGCCCACACCCATCAGCATGCAAGACACAGTGCAGTTGCCGCCCACCCAGTTCTTGCCGCCCTGCGCCAGCGCATGCTTGATCACGGGCATGTTGACCGGGTCGAGGATGATGACCGCGTCTTTTTGCATGCGCAGGGTCGAAGCCGCGTCGATCCAGTGGCCATTCCAGCCGGCAGCGCGCAGCTTGGGGAAGACTTCCGAGGTGTAGTCGCCGCCTTGGGCGGTGATGATGATCTCGCAGCGCTTGAGCTGATCGAGGTTGAAAGCGTCTTGCAGCGTGGTTTCGTTCTTGGCCATCGCAGGGGCTTTGCCGCCTGAATTGGACGTGGAGAAGAACAATGGCTCGATCAGGTCAAAGTCTTTTTCCTGAACCATGCGGTCCATCAACACCGAGCCGACCATGCCGCGCCAGCCGACCAAACCTACTAACTTGCTCATTTCAACGCCCTTTCAGTTTTTAAAACAGTGTTTGACCTGACTGTTTGCCCGGCTCGTCTGGCCGGGAGGGGCGCACGACGATACCGGAGCCGATCAGCCCTTAATGGTCGTGGTTTTTGTGGAAGTTGCACGCGCACCAGCCGCCACTGCAGCAGCAGTGGTCGGGTTCAGGGAGAACAGGCAGGCGTGGAACATGGCCGAAATTGTAATGGATGCTGCCTGAGGCATTCCTGACATCGTCCTTGAAGGCTTCAAGCCAGTGCTTTGACCACGGCATCGCCCATTTGCGCAGTGCCCACCTTGGTGGTGCCTTCGCTCCAGATGTCGCCAGTGCGCAGGCCTTGGGCCAACACTTTTTGCACGGCCGCTTCAATG
Organism: Comamonadaceae bacterium; assembly: GCA_947463845.1. Lineage (GTDB taxonomy): Bacteria > Pseudomonadota > Gammaproteobacteria > Burkholderiales > Burkholderiaceae_C > Limnohabitans_A. Next base: position 1,306 of record CANHUM010000144.1, on the reverse strand, counting down.
CGCTGCGCGGCTTCGGGTTGGTTCAGGCTGAAGCGCAACATCATGGCGGCGCTCAAGATGGTGGCCAGTGGGTTGGCGATGCCTTTGCCCGCAATGTCGGGGGCGCTGCCATGGCTGGGCTCGTACAGGCCTTGGTTTTGGGTGTTCAGGCTGGCCGAAGGCAGCATGCCGATGGAGCCGGTCAGCATGGAGGCTTCGTCGCTCAGGATGTCGCCAAACATGTTGCCTGTGACCACCACGTCAAAGCGTTTGGGTTCCTTGACCAGTTGCATTGCGGCGTTGTCCACATACATGTGGTCCAGCGCAATGTCGGGGTACGCTTTGCCCACTTCAGTGACCACGTCTTTCCAGAACTGGAAGGTTTCGAGCACGTTGGCTTTGTCCACGCTGGTCACACGGCCTTCGGTGCCTGCCGCTTTGCGCTTGCGCGCGGCCTGGAAGGCCACATGCGCGATGCGCTCGATCTCGGGTTTGGAATAGCGCATGGTGTCGAAGGCTTCTTCCGCGCCGGGGAAGTGCCCGTCGGTGGCCACACGGCGCCCGCGTGGCTGGCCAAAGTAGATGTCGCCCGTGAGCTCGCGGATGATCAGGATGTCCAGACCGGAGATCAGCTCGGGTTTGAGGCTGGAGGCGCCCACCAGTTGTTCGTAACAAATCGCAGGACGGAAGTTGGCGAACAGGCCCATGTTTTTACGCAGGCCCAAAATCGCTTGCTCGGGGCGCAGAGGGCGGTCGAGCTTGTCGTATTTCCAGTCGCCGACCGCGCCAAACAGCACGGCGTCTGACTGCATCGCCAGCTTGAGCGTGGCTTCGGGCAGGGGGTGGCCAAACGCGTCGTAAGCGGCGCCGCCGACCAAGGCGGTTTCCATCTCGAACTTGAGGCCGAGAACGTTCAGGACTTTGACGGCTTCTGCGACGATTTCGGTGCCGATGCCATCACCGGGGAGGACTGCGATTTTCATGGGAATTCCAATGTTCTTTCAGGCATTGACCGCGGTGTGGGCCAACCAGGGTTTGGTGGCCAGGCGCTCGGCTTCATAGGCTTTGATTTTGTCGGCGTGGCGCAGGGTCAGGCCAATGTCGTCCAAACCGTTGAGCAAGCAGTACTTGCGGAAGGCTTGCACTTCAAAGGGGATTTCTTCGCCTTGGGGGCGAACCACCACCTGGCGTTCCAGATCGACCGTGAGTTCGTAGCCAGGGAAGGCAGCGACTTCGTCGAACAGCTGGGCCACCGTGGCTTCGGGCAGCACGATGGGCAGCAGACCGTTTTTGAAGCAGTTGTTGAAGAAGATATCGGCAAAGCTGG